>CAZMNL010000443.1:0-3289 GCA_964567525.1 uncultured Anaerolineaceae bacterium | reverse complement strand
CCCCACGCGCCCCCCGTAGCGCGTTTCCAGCGCGAGCGCGGTTTCCTCCGGCGGGCCAAGCCGGAGCTGCCACACCTGGTCATCGGCGTAGTTGGTGCGTCCGGCGCGCGCGTCCGCCGCGATGCGCGGGGCCATCGGGTCGCTGTAGGTCAGTTTCCATTCACGCATGGGCGGTTTCCTCGCTTGGTAGAGTTGTCAGTAAACAGTTGTCAGTACACAGTACACAGTACACAGTACACAGTACACAGTTGTTGTTCGCCGTGATGGAGTCTTGCCTGACTCTATGTACGCACAGCGCCGGGCAGCGGTTGCCACATCTGCCGCCCGGTCGCCTCCGACCTCACCGCACGGGCAGCACCAGCGCGGACGGGTATTCCGCGTCGTGCAGGATCGACGTGTGCGCGATCTGCGGCGTGACGCCCTCACCAAGTACAGCGTCCGTGCCCGTGTTCGGATTCGGGGCGAAGCGCGGCGCGTTGGATGACGTGATGCTGATGCGGATGCGATGCCCCGCGTTGAACACGATGCTCGTTGGGCCGAAATCGACCATCAGCTTGACCGGCTCGCCGGGTGTGAGCATTTTTTCGGCAGAGAAATCGGGACTGTCCGCGTAGCGCGCGCGGACAATGCTGTCCGCGACGAGCATCGAGCGCCCGTCCGGGTATACGTCCGTCAGTCGCACGACAATATCGGTGTCCGGCACGTCAGTCGTGATCCAGATGTCCGCGCGCAGGTCGCCAGTCACTTCGACAGCTTCCGGCAGCGGCATCGTGCTGTAAACCACCACGTCTGCGCGGCGCTCCACCGGGCGCTGATCGCACGATCCCGCCGGAATGTTGAGATTCGCACCGCAGATCGTCGGCGTGGGATCGGCAGGATCGTAAGTGAACGTATCCGCGCCGCCGTTTTCGGGCGGCGGATCGACGCTCATGTAGTTGTTGCGATACAGGTACAGCGGGATTTCAATGTGCGGCGGCGGCCACTTTTCGGCGGTCTGCCAGACATTGCCGGGAGCGTCCGGCTCACCGACCGCGCCCATCGTGAAGTAGGTCACGGCGGGCAGCGCGTCGAGATCGTCCAGCGTCGCCAGTCCGAGCGCGCCGTCCAACAAACACGCATCCAGCCATTGGAACAATACCGGCTCGTAGGTATCCAACGTACCATTCGGGAACAGCAGTTCGCCCACCTGCGGATTGTTAGTGCCGTGCGTCCAGGGACCCATGATCAGGTGTTGGCGACCGGCGGCGCGCGGGCCGCCCTGTTCCTGGTAACCCCGGAAACCGGCGACGGTTCCGCGCGCGAAGATATCGTGCCAACCGCCAATGTGGAACGCAGCGACGTTTACGCGGTCGAAGTCGTCCACGATCTGCGCCGCGTCCCAGTAGTCATCATTCAGCGGGTGGTCGCGCAGCGCGGGCAGCGCGTCCAGTTCTTCGAGTGCTTCGAGCCACAGCGCGACCAACTCTTCGCGGAACGCGCCGCCCTGGTAAACCGTGTCGCGGTACAGGTCCGGCGTGGCGACCTCAATCCACTGGCAGCGCAGGGCATCCGGCGCACCCGGCGCGAGCATGTACTGGGTGATGCCCAGCGCGGAGCCGCCGAACGTGGCAATCACCCCGTTATGCCAGTCCTGCGCCAGAATCCAGTCCAGCGTGGCCCGCCCGTCCGTTCCGTCGTTGAAGAACGGCACGAACGTACCACCGGAGTCGCCGCGCCCGCGCACGTCCTGCCCGATGGCCACGATCCCGTTTTGGGTTAATCCCTCCGCCATGTTTCCGGCTTCGTCCCGTCCGTAGGGGGTGCGCACCAGCAGCACAGGCCAGGGAGCGTCACCCTGCGGGAAGTAGATGTCCGTCGCGAGTTGCACGCCGTCCGGCATGGTGACCATTTCCGTCTGCGGGGATAGGCCGTCCTGCGCAGCGGCGCTGCCGGACAGCGCCAGAACCGCGACCAGTACGGCGACGGTAACGCTCAATGCGGCGACCTGGATCAAACATGGAAAACGCATAGCCATTTAGCTCCTCAAATTTATGTTATACGCGAGGCCCTGCCAGGGATGGCGCGACCGTTTTCAGTATAGTGGACGTGCGCGCGTCACTGCCGCCGCGCGATCAGCAGCGTGATGTCGTCGGACTGCGGCGCGACCCCGGCGAAGTCCTGCACGGCGCACGTCACCGCGCCCAGGATCGCGGCGGCGGGCTGCGCCATCTGCGCGCGGACCGTGTCGCACAGGCGATCTTCGCCGAACTCGGCGTTCGCGGAGTCCTGCGCCTCGCTAACGCCGTCAGTATACAGCACCAGCACATCCCCCGCCGCCAGCGTGACCGCCGCGCGCTGCCACGCCAGCCCCTCAAACATGCCCAGCGGCACACCGGTGCGGCGTAGTTCGTCCGGCGTGCGGCCCGGATCGCTGGCGCGCAGCACGTAGCCCGGATTGTGTCCCGCGCTGGCATAGATCAACGTGCCGTTGGCGGCATCCAGCACGCCGTAAAACACGGTCACGAACTGGTCGGACTCGGCATCGGTCAGCAGGCGGTCATTGGCGGCTTGCAGCGCCATTTCCGGGGCGTCGGGGTATTGCAGCGCGAAGGTGCGGATCAGCGTGCGGCTGAGCGCCATGTACAGCGCCGCGCCCGTCCCCTTGTCCGCCACGTCCGCGACCACCACGCCCAGTCGCCCATCCTCGAACGGCACGAAGTCGTAAAAGTCACCCGACGTTTGCCGCGCGGGAGTCAGCCCGGCGGCGATATCCCACCCGGCGACCTGGGGTATCGTCGTGGGCAGGAATTTCGCCTGAATCTGCCCGGCGAGTTCGAGTTCCTGGACCATCTTCTGCGCGGCGAGCGTTTCCAGGTGGACGTGCGCGCGGTAGTACGCCGAACCGATCTGCGCGGCGAGCGATTGCAGCGCGGCCAGCGAGTGCCGGGTTTTGCCGTTGCTGCGGTGGCGCAACAGCGCGATCCCGCCGAGAAGTTGTTCCTTCGCGCCGCCTTCCTCGCCGGGATCGTCGGCGGCGACCGGCACGATCAGCGCGTCCCCAAAAGTCCGGTCCGTCCCCGGCGGGACGACATCCGTCACGCGGATATGCGTCTGGTTGGGGGCTTGCAGCGCGTCCCACTGCGCGTCATGCAGCGGGGGGCGGTCGGCGGGATAGGTCAGCGTCACTTCCGGCCAGCCCAGGCCGGGCGGGATGCCGTCGCCGCGCGGCGCGAACAACCGGACTTCGAAACGATCCGCCGGAAACATCGTCCCGACGTGCTCGCGCAGGACCGCTTCCCCACCGATCGCG
>CAZMNL010000442.1:0-3296 GCA_964567525.1 uncultured Anaerolineaceae bacterium | reverse complement strand
TGTTGAAAAACAGGTTCTCGACCGTGACGACCGTCCCGACCGGCACACCCACCGACCGCTCTGAGCGTTGTTCGCCGCCCTCGACCAGCACTTCCACGCCGATCTCGGCGTCGCGGTGGCGCGTGACCAACGTCGTCCGGCTCACGGACGCGATGCTCGCCAGCGCCTCGCCGCGAAAGCCCAGCGTGCGAATCACGTTCAGGTCCTCGACCGTTTCGAGCTTGCTGGTGGCGTGCCGCGCGAAGGCCAGCGCCGCCTCGTGCGCTTCGATCCCGATCCCGTCATCGCTGATGCGGATCAGCTGCTTGCCCCCGTGATCGATCTCTACAATGATCGACGTTGCCCCGGCATCCAGCGCATTCTCGATCAGTTCCTTGACCACCGACGCGGGACGCTCGACCACCTCCCCCGCCGCGATCTGCGCCGCCACGATCTCCGACAAAACCCGTATAGGCATCGCTCACCACCTCCCATATACAACAAACCCCGGCCTGACCGGGGTGTCATTGTCGATATCACCGTCTCAATTATAACGCATGTTCTGTTTCCCGGCAGCCGCGTCTACCCCGCCGTCAGGAGCTTATCCGCACGTTTCTCCCCCTCTCCAGAGTGTGGAGAGGGCGCGCGACCTGCGGTCGCGTCCGGGGGGTGAGGCTTTTTAACGCTGAAAGCTAACCGCTAACCGCTTCTTGCTACCCCGCCTGCGCCTCGCCGCCCAGCAGATTCGGCCCTGCCAGCGGAATCGAGAAATAGAACGTGCTGCCCTCGCCCTCGGTACTCTCCACCCAGGTATCGCCGCCGTGCCGCTGCGCCACGTTTTTCACGATGAACAGGCCCAGCCCGCTGCCCTTGACGCGCTTCCACTCTTTGCGATGGATGCGCACATTGCGCCGGAACAGCTCTTTCTGGTTCTCCGGGCTGATGCCGTACCCGTCATCGGTGACGCGGAACAGCAGTTCACCATCCTTGATGCCCAGCTCGATCTCGATATGCCCGCCTTCGGGCGTATACTTGACCGCGTTTTCTGCCAGGTTCATAAACGCGCTGACGATCAGGCTCCGGTCGAGATTCAGCACCGGGATGCCGTCGCCGATGGTATGCGCCAGGTGCAGGCCCTTTTCCTGCGCCGGTTCGCTGAGATTGCCCACCACCTCGCCCAGCACTTCCACCACGTCGCACGGCTCGCGTTCCAGCCGGTACGTGCCCGTCATCGGGTCCAGCCGCCCGGCCTTCAGAATCTTCTCCACCATGTCGGTGATCTGGTCAAACCCGGACGCGATCTTGCCCACGAATTCGCCCTGCCGGTCGTTCAGATCGCCGATCATGCCGACCATGTCCAGGTAGCCCTTCATGTAGGTCAGCGGCGAGCGCATATCGTGCGATACCGTGCTGAGGAAGTCCGTCATATTGTCGTGCAAGCGCTTAAAGCGCGTGATATCTTGCAGCACCAGCACCCACCCGGTTTGCTCGCCGTCGTCATTGAGCACCGCCGAAATGCTCGGCGCGAAGGTGCGATCATCATCGAGCGTGTATTCCACCGGGCCGGATTCGCCGGAATCGTCCACGGCCATACCCGCATTCCCGCTAAACAGTTCGCTCAAACCCTGAATCTCGTGCAGACTGTCCAGCGGCATTCCGATCACGTCGTGATCCAGCGACGGGAATAATTCCTGCGCCGCCGGGTTCGCCAGTTGCAGCCGCAGGTCGCGGTCCATCACCAGCACCGCGTCGGGGGTATGCGCCAGCACCGCCGCCAGCCATTCGTGACGCTGGCGTGCCGCTGCCAGTGCGCGCGCGTTGGCAATCGCCACCGCCACCTGCGCCGCCAGAATTTCCACCAATGTATACTCTGCGTCTTCAAGCACGCGCAGCGCATCGAATCCGAGCCACAGCACGCCATATGACTCACCGCGCGCAACCAACGGCAGCGCAATCACCGAGAAGAAATCCGGCGGCAAGAATGCCATATCAAAGGGAGCATCATCCCCCTGTACCAGTTTGATCGCACCCTGCCGGGCCGCCAATGCCGACAATGTCGTATCGACCCCTGCACCGGCATCACTCAACGAACCCCGGCCAAACGCATAGGATTTCGCCCCCGGCGGCGCAACCAGCAAACGCACACACCCCGCCGGGATCGCACCGATGAGCGCTTCCAGAATGTCCGGGATTACCTCGCCCAGGTGGGCGCTCTCGGCGATGCGCCGGGTGATCGCCAGTAGCACATGCTGCTGCGCGACGTCTTGCCCAAACCGGGCCTGCTGATCTTCAGTCATGGTAGGAGCCTTACCTGCCTGTATCCGTGAGTGTCGCCGTTCGTTCGCCTGCATCTGCGCACCCAGCACTGCCGGGCCGTCGCAGATCGAAGCACGGCGAATTATAGCACCAGCCTCCCGCCCTAGCAATCGCTGCACGCTTACCGCCCCCTTACCACCTGGCGGAGCGTGAATCGCCCACAGTCACAAATGCGCGGCTTTACACAATCCCCACCAGGCGCACGCACCTTACACACGACACCTTAACGGAATTCTAACTAGACCAATGCTAAAAAAGACATAAAAATCACAACGGCAGTCTTGAGATTTCTTATACTACCGCGCCGGTCCTCCCGTACTTTGCCTGCGGGGCGGCCCTGCTTCGCTCACGTTTCGCTTACAGCCCGCCTCAACGCTTGCGCCTCCGATCAGTCCGTGCTACACTCGCATCAGCGTGTAAAAGTCCACCAGGATGTGTTAGCAGCACCCTTATGTATTCGCTGTACCTTTGGCAACTCTGCCCGCACAACCTGACTAACTAGCGAACGGTGATGATGCATGGCCGAACGAATCTTGATTGTTGATGATGATGTTGACAGCTTGAAGCTCATCGGCTTGATGCTTCAACGTCAGGGATACGATATCGTCGTAGCGAACAACGGACAGCAGGCGCTCAGCCGCGCCCATGCCGACGAACCCGATCTGATCATCCTTGACGTGATGATGCCTGACATGGATGGCTACGAAGTCTGCCGCAAGCTGCGCCAGGACACCAGCACCCAGACGATCCCGATCATCATGTTCACCGCCAAATCAATGGTCGATGACAAGGTGATGGGTTTCGAAGCCGGGGCCGATGACTACCTCACCAAACCCACCCACCCCGCTGAACTGGCCTCGCGCGTGAAAGCTGTTCTCGCCCGCAGCGCCGCCCAGCGCCAGCCCAGCGACGACCAGGGATCGATCATCGGGTTCCTGGGGGCCAAAGGCGGCGTCGGCACGTCCACCCTGGCCGTCAATATCGCCGCCGCGCTCGTCAAA
>CAZMNL010000441.1:0-3307 GCA_964567525.1 uncultured Anaerolineaceae bacterium | reverse complement strand
ACTCATCTTGCTTCGGGAACTTTCGGAAACGCGGACTCATTTTTGCACGACTACTAGCGCCCGGCATCTTTGCGAGTTTTTATCGAATTGGCGGTTGCCATTTGCCGCGCGATATTACATACTGAGGGAGTATCACCGGGCGGCGGGGTAGCGTATATCGCGGCCCGGTATACCGCATGTCTTGGCAAACTCATTATTCGAAATATCCAGGAGGAAATAACATGAAACGCTTATTGTCTGTGGTGGTCCTGGTGGCCCTGCTGGCCGTCCCGGCGCTGACCGCTTACGCGCAAGACGGCTCCGACCCGCTGTGCCAGGGCCTTAGCGAAGGTGACTGCGCCCTGCTGATCGGTTCCAGTGCGGCGATGGAAAACGTAAGCTCGTTCACCACCCCCGACTGGGAAATCCGCCTGTTCATCAGCCTGCCCGGTGAAGACGGCACGCCGGACGTGATCGACTTCAGCGCGCGCGGCAGCACGGGCGGCTTTGACCTCTCGCCGGATGCCGAGATCGTCCTGCACCTGGTGATTGACGAAGCCTCGATCACGATGGACGGCGAAACCGAAACCGGCAGCGCCGAACTGATCGTCACGCAGGACATGGCCTATATCCTGTACGAAGGCGAATGGTACGGCGACACGCTGGAAGACGCCGACATGGATATCAGCCAGATCACGGAACTGGGCAGCGCGGCCAGCATGTCGAGCCTGGACGAACTGGGCATCGACCTGACCGGCGTTGTGACCACCACGCGCGACGCGGACGCGGACATGATGGGTCAGGGCATGGCCGTTTTCGTGACCAATGTGGACGTGGGCGGCCTGCTGATTTCGCTGCTGTCGTCCCCGATGCTGGGCAGCCTGCTCGGTGAGGAACTGGGCGGCGAAGGTATGGAAATGTCGCCGGAAGACCTGCAAATGATCGGCATGTTCCTCACGCCGATGCTGGCGGGCACGTCGGTAGCCTCAACAAGCTGGGTCGGCCTGGATGACAACTACATCCACCTGCTGGGCCTGAACGTGGTGCTGTCGTTTGACCTGTCGATGCTTGCCCCGGAAATCGGCAAGATCGACGGTGAGATTGGCTTCTTGTCGGGCGTGAGCAACTTCAACGCGCCGTTGAGCGTCACCGTCCCGGAATCCTACCGCCCCGGTGACGAACTGGACCTGAACCTGGACACGCTGGGCGAGGAAGTTTCCGGTCTGGGCTTCTAAACTCCGCTAGCACGCTGGCCGGGGTGCGCGTGTGCGTGCCCCGGTTTTTTTGGCGCTGCCAATACCATCTGCAACCGTAACCGCCCCTCGTCCGTATATGCTGATCAGAAGTCACTGCGCTACTCACGGCGCACTTCATTGTCAATTGTCACATGGAGGAAAATCAATGCTTACACGCAAGGAATGGCTTATGTCAATGATGGTGATCATCGTACTGCTGTTCGGGTTGGTGCTGCCAGTTGCGGCGCAGGACGGCGGAATGCCGCCGGTGAACTGCAACGGGCTGAGCGAGGAAGACTGCGCCATCCTCACCGAGGCAGCGCTCGCCGCACAGTCTGGCGAAATCCAGTCATTTATCATGCCGGCATGGTCGCTGGGGCTGGACTTTGCCGCCGGGACCGAATCGGTGAGTTTCACCACCAGCGGGTCGGGCCGCGTCGTGCTGCCGGCGGCGGCGATTGCGCTGCTCAGCGATATGCCGCAGATGATGGACGCCAGCGGCTATGACCTGGACGCCATGATCGCGTTCTACGAGCGCCTGGACGCCGATATGATCGTGCAGATGCTCGAAGGACTCGGTTTGCAGATGGTGATCGAGCAGGCGCAGCTCAGCGCCCCGAACCAGAATATGTCCGGCAGTGCCGACGTGATCTTCAAGGATATGGGGCTGTACGTGCGGCTCGAGTCGGTGACGGGCGTCGAACAGTGGTTCGGTGAAGAACTGGAAATCACCGAGGTCATGAAGGCCGAGATCAACCTGGCGCTGGCCGAGATGGTCGCCGCGCTGCAAGAACCCGAAGTCGCCGACATGCTCAACCAGCTTGACGACGTAACGGGCATCTTCATGCCGCTGGTCGAGGTAGTCAACGCGCACACCGTGACCACGCGCGACGCCGACGCCGAAATGAGCGGCCAGGTGATGTATGCCTTCACCACCAGCTTTGATATCAAGGGCTTCCTGAGTGACCCGGAACTGGCGAGCGCGATTCTGGCCGTGCTGGAACACCCGACGCTGGCCGAACTCTCCGAAGAAGAGATGGACCTGCAAGTCAACGAGGCGCAGATTCAGTTCGTGCTGATGACGGCGGGCTTTTTGCTCGGCGAAACGTCGCTGAGTTCGACGCAGTGGATCGGCGCGGACGACGGGCTGCCGCACAAGCTGACGCTCGATATGGTGCTGGACTTGGACCTCTCGCTGCTGGGCGATCCGGACGTGTCGCGCGTGACGGGCGGCGTATCGTTCATGGTCGAGATGGACGAATTCAACACTGCCACGATGGACCCGGTTGAGGTTCCCGCCGAATACGAAAGCCTGGACCGCGCCGAAGAATTCCTGGTGGGCGGCCCGGACCTGATCGAGAACGAACTGACGCTGGGCCAGAGCTACAGCGGCTCGCTGTCGGGTGACGACTCTGAGGACGTGTTCGCGCTGGACCTGGGCGCGGGCGTGGCCTTCACGCTGGAACTGGAAACCGACGATTACCCGTATATCACGGTGTACGGCCCGGACGGGTTCGAGATCGCTCGCTTCGACGCTTACTATGACAAGGACGCGATGACGCTGACAGCGGACGTAGCGGGCCTGTACGTGATCGTGGTCGAGGGCTACTGGGACATGGACTATGACCTGACGGTGCGCGCCCGGTAAGACTCGGTCCGTGCCGCGCGATGGGGGAAACCTCACCCCCCTTGATCCCCCCTCTCCAACTTGATTGGAGAGGGGGGAAGCGCGCAATGAACCCCACGCCGGTCAAACCATCGGGTATAGCCGGGTGCGTTTCAAATTCGGGGCAAAAAGATACACCACAGAGTACACGGAGCACACAGAGATTTTTAAGGGAAAAAGAGACTGCCAGAGGGTATCTGTTCCGTTAACTGGGCTGCAAGCACTCACATGTTTTCTCAGGGTTCTCTGTGGTGAAAAAATACTGCCTCCAATCTGGAATGCACCCGTATAGCCCGGTCCATGCAAACCTACGATTCATAGGGCCGGGCAAAGCTTATCGCTATTTTCACGGAGTGCCCCATGTCGGACACCTTCACCACCGAGTCCCTGCGGGACGCGCTCGGCGTGCGACCGTTGCGATTCTTTC
>CAZMNL010000440.1:0-3315 GCA_964567525.1 uncultured Anaerolineaceae bacterium | reverse complement strand
CAGGTCGCAGGGGGGGAATCCCCCCCTGTGCTCTCGCCGTCAGGCGAGTCGAAAATTCTGGTTTTGGCGGTATAATGGGGGTACCTAGCGCTTCGGCGGCTGGTCAGGCCCCCTGTTGAGCACCCGCGGGTGGTGCGGGGCGGCTCGTGGTAACAACGCGAAGCCCTGACGGGCTTCGATCTGAAGTTTCGCTCTGCGAAACTTCTAAGCAACCGAAGGTTGCCGCGTGCCGCCGCGTATCGCGACAACAACAGGAATCCGAATAACAGGAACAACAACATCGGTTTTCGGGTGTGTGCGGGTTCTCGTCACATGCTCCTGTCCCTTCTCTGGCTTGCGCTTTCGGGCACAGGCGGCTGGCTGCCCCACCACAGGCAGACCGGTTCCGGCAATGTGCGACGACGTGAAACATCGCTGCACCGAGGTGAAGGAGAAGCATAGCGCAGGTGGGTCTGGTCCGCGCCTCATGCACCAACGGGGCCGGGCATATACAAAAACCAGGGCACGGTCTGGGGCAAACAAGTTTGCTTGGCTCCCGCCGTGCCCGCCCGTTTTCCGTCAATGATGCTACAATAAGATTAAGATGAGCGTCAGGAGATACAGTGATGGGCGTAGCACTGACCATTGATCGGGATATAACGCTTCCTGCCGGGCAAATTGTGGCGGTGAACGTTTCTGCTGACGAGTTCATGGCGCGTTACGCGGAAACGCATCACGAGTGGGTGAGAGGAATGGTACTGCGTATGAGTCCGGCTTCGCTGATCCATGACGCGCTGACTAGCTACCTGCGTAAACTGCTAGAGGCTTATTTCGATCTGAATCCGGTTGGCAAAGTCGTCAGCGAGCCGTTTGTCATGCGCCTGGAGGCTGCCGGATCGTTCCGCGAGCCGGATTTGCAGGTGATTCTGCGCGACAATCCCGGCGAACTGACCGACACCGCGATGATCGGCCCGGCAGATATCTGCATTGAGGTTGTATCGCCGGAAAGCGTGGCGCGTGACTATGGCGACAAATTCGCCGAATATGAAAAAGCAGGCGTGCGCGAATACTGGATTATCGATCCCCTGCGGCAGCGCGTGCAGTTCAACCGCCTGGATGGTGACGTATACAGCGCCGTAGCACTGGATGAAAACGCGCGCTATCATACGCCGTTGCTGCCCAGACTGGTGGTGCATGTGCCGACGCTCTGGAAGGATGATCTTCCCGGCTTTTTCGCGATTGGGCAGGCAGTACAGGCCATGTTCGACGCAGAGTAGGCGATCACTTTCCAGTCTGCTTGATCCACCCGCCCAGCAGCCGTCCAACTTCGGCCACCATTTTACTGACATGCTGGTACTGGCCTGCGGTGAGCCAGTGCCACTGGTGCGCCAGCCGCAGCTTGTCCAGATGTCCACTCGCCTGCCTGTAACCGTTCCAGGTTATCCCGTGCGAACACGGTATCCCCTGGCTGGGCTTCGTGGTCTACCCGACGCACCGCCGGGTGAAGGCGCGCAACGTCGTCAAATTCTCGCGACGTTTTCGCCAGCGCTGGGCCGAATACGTCACCGGGCGTATCTCGTTCGCGGAGTTCGACAGCAGCGTGCAGGGCTGGATCAACCATGTGCGCTACGCCGATACGTGGGGGCTGCGCGGGCACGTACTGGGACACGGCTTAAGCTACCGGCCACCGGAATAACTCGCCAAACCAAAAAAATCGACTCGCCTGACGGCGAGAACACAGGGGGGGATTCCCCCCCTGCGACCTGCGGTCGCGTCCCCCCCTTAGATTCAAGAGCTTCAGAGTACAGAGATCAGAGTACCAGAGGCCAGAGCTATTTGATAGGGACAGCACCCCCACACACCCGAAAACCGCTGTGGTCGTGCCAGTCGAACGGAAGGAGGAGGTGGCTGAGGCGATACGCGGCCCGCGCGTAGTACTGATCGTGGTCCCAGGAGCCGCCCCGCAAAACACGCGGGGCTGAACCGGCGGGGCCGTTGTTCTCCGGCTCGCCGTAACTGCCGCGCCATTGGGTCAGGCACCAGTCCCACACATTGCCGCTCATGTCCAGCACGCCATACGGTGATGCCCCATTCAAGAACATGCCGACCGCGCTGGTGCGCCCGATGCCGGTTTCGCTCGTGTTGCCTTTGGCCGGGTCGAACTCGTCGCCGTAGGGATAGATCAGGCCATCTGTGCCCCGCGCCGCTTTTTCCCATTCCGCTTCAGTCGGCAATCTGACTTCTGTGCCCAATTTCGCGCTCAGCCAGCGCGTGAAGGCATACGCTTCGTACCATGTCACGCCCACCACCGGGTGATTGGTTATGTGCCACTGCGGATCGTTCCAGTACGATTCCGGATGGCGTTTGTCGCCGCGCCATTGCAGCCCGTCCGGCGTCCAGAAGACATCGACGGTATAGCCGTCATCGTTGACGAACGCCTCGTACTGCGCATACGTCACCGGGTAGCGGCTGATGTGGAAGGTGTCCAGGTGAACGGTCTGCTGCGGCGTTTCGTTATTTTGAGCTTGCGAGTCGCGGTCCTTGTCGCTGCCCATCAGAAACGGCCCCGCCGGAATCTCCACCCAGTCGATATCCGGCACGCCGCCAGGCGCTGCCACGCCGGGGCGCGGGTCGCCCAGCGTGTTGATGATACGTCCTGCTTCGGCGCGTGCCCCCGGTATAGCGTTCGATGCGGTTACGCTGGGCCATGCCTGTCGCACCTGCTCGCGTGTGGCGTCGTCCACCGGCGTTCCGCATTCAGTCACCACGCGACAGGCCAGCACCGGGTGCGCGGTTATGGTCCACTTTGCCACGCGGCTGGCCCAATCCGGCTCATCCGGACGCATCCCGGCCAGCAGCAGCACGGTTTCTTCCCAACCGGTCATTTCCCACCACTGCTCGCCCGGCCAGAACGTGCTGGCCGGTTCGCCGCGCGCGATGTCTTCGCCCAACCCATACGCCGCGAAATATTCCTGTAGCAGTTGGTGGGTGAAGCGTACTTCTGCGCCTTTTTCGACGATCCCCGCGCTGGCCCCCAAATACAGCAGGTGATCCGGGTCGTGTCCCGGTGCGGCCTCGGCGACCACGCCACGCGCCCAGGCGTAGGGCACGCGCGTCTGCCCCTTTTCGCGCTGCATCCGGTAGGCCAGCCGCGCCAGCGCCTCGCGCTGCACGTCCACCGAATACCACGCCACCTTTGCCTGTTCGGCGGCCCGTTTGCCGCGCTGCTCGAACAGCCCGCGCACAAAATCGTGAAATAACTGCCCCCGATTGCGCGGCACAACACCCGATTTACTGAAGATCGCGATGGTCAGCGTGAGCAGGAAGGGGTTACGC
>CAZMNL010000439.1:0-3317 GCA_964567525.1 uncultured Anaerolineaceae bacterium | reverse complement strand
GTCGCGCTGGGCGGCGGCAGTTCGCCGGTCACGGGCGTTTCAGTGGGCAGCGGCGTGGCGCTCGCCTCTGCCGGGTCCCGGATGACGGGCGTTTCGGTCGGCAGGGGAGTCGCGCTGGGCAGGACCAGCGTCGGCGTCTCGCTGGGCAGGATCAGCGTGGGGGTGGCGGTCGCCGGGATGCTGGTCGGGGTCGCGGGCGGCTGCGCTGCGCCGACGCGCACGGTTCCCACGTCGTAGAAGCCGCGCGAGTCGCGCCCCTGGATCGCCAGGTTGATCATTTGCCCGGTGGTGCGCTGCCGGAGTCCGACGCGCAGCCCGTAGTCGCCGTCCGCGACGCCGGTCGGGACGGGCAGCATTCCGCTGACCAGGTTATCGGGCGGGGTGCCGGGCAGCGGGTGTGCGGGCATCCACCCGGCGACATTGGCGCTGATCACCTGCTCGGCCACCACTGCGCCGCCCGGCGCGACCAGCGCGACCACCACATCGAAGGACTGGCCCATACGCGGGTAGGCGGGCGCGTAGCCGACATTCTGCCAGTGCATCTCAAACGGCACCGCGGAACCGGGCGTCACGTCCTTGTGGTAGGTGATCGTGCTCAGTTGGTAGCGGTAGCCCGCCATCCTCAGCACATCTTCGACGGCGCTCGCGCTGCGCGGCGATTTCAGGTTATCGTGAACCAGACTGCCATGCGAGGCTTGCAGCAGGCGTGTGGCTTCGTTCATATACTGCGAATCGCTGTTCACCGCGCAGAATTCATACACAATCGGGGCGCTGCGCCATACCGCTTCGATCTGCGGGCCGATGTAGTCCTGTAAGAAGGTCGTCGAACCGATCTTGCCCAGGCAGTCGTAACGGATGCCCACATCGCTACGGCGGCTGGTGACATACTGCGAGGACTGGCGAATCCCGGCGAAGGGCATCACCAACTGGGTCGCGTGGAAGCCGGGATAGTTATACGACACGGTCTGTGCCTGGCCGGATGCGGTGATGCATTTGTGCGACGAGTTCGCCCCGCCGATGTACATATCCGCGAGCCGCTTACGCGCCAGCCCATCGGTGGTGGTGGGTTTGGTGGCGTCGTTGTCCCAGTCGGTTTGTCCGTCGGTCCAGCTCCACTCGTTGAAGTTGCCGTAGCCGCTGATGTCGATAAACGCCACGCTGGGGTGGCCGTCATAGCGGCTGCGCAGCGCCTCGACAAAACGCGCCCACTGCTGCTGGTAGGTGCAGTTGTTGTAATCAATCGATCCGTTGGAAAGGATCACCGCGCCCTTTTGCAGCACCCAGCCAGGGACCTGGTGCCCGCCCCAGCTTTCGCCGCGCATGGTGTAGATGCGGAACGATATCTGCTTGCCCTGGGACTGCGCCTGCGCAATGCGCGAATCCAGCGCGGACCAGTCGTAGACGCCTTCGCCGGGGTTGAGGATGTACCAGGCGATCTCCGCGCGGTTGGGGTACATCACGGTTTCGGGCAGCAGCGGGTCGCCGATGCCCCATATCTGCTGCCAGCCGATCCCCGGATTGGTCAGGTAGCCGTTATCCGCAACCGGGTGAAAGCTGACGCTGCTTTCCAGGCGCAGGCCGGAAACCTGCGCACCGTCGGACTTGCTCGAAGCGTTGGCGTCGAAGGCCGCCCGCAGGTCGATATCGAAGGTGACGACGGCCCCAAGCGCCAGCGCCAGCACCACAAGCAGGCTTACCAGTCGGAATGTGATTGCGTTTCGCATACGGTTCACTCTTTCGCTATATGCCGCCCGGACGGAGTGTTAAGTTTCCGTTAGTTTTCGCGTTTTTCGTGGGCGGTGGCGTTAATGTTCGCACTATACATAAGCAAAATAATTGACCTCGCATGAAAAATGCATAGTAGATAGGTCCCAAATCCACGCTGTCATCATAGTAAATTGGTCCTGAATTAACGCCATTTCCATGAAACGCATTGGATTTATCGCCTGCGTTAAGAGACGTGTGAAGGGAAATTCGCACGATTCATGAGATTGGCCTGAAGGCCGTAAACGTTTGAATAAGCAAACTTGAAAAGTGTAAATAGTGGCTGGCCTCACCCCCCTGGCCCCCCTCTCCACACACTGGAGAGGGGGGAAGGCCGCGCGAGGGAGCGTTCCAAATCAGGGGCAAAAAAAGATGCACCACAGAGAACACAGAGATCACGGAGGGTTTTTTGAGAAAACGCGTCTGTTTCCGGTCCAATGAACGGAAAGCACACCCTCTGATTTTCTCTCTTTTCCTTCGAAAATCTCTGTGTTCTCTGTGTCCTCTGTGGTGAAAAATCCTGCCCCTAATCTGGAATACACCCCCGCGCGGGTTTGATTTGCTGTTTCGGGGGTTTCTCAGTACGCTTTTAGCGTAGTCGCTACCTTTGCGCTTTTTAGTTCGTCTCACTTCGAAACCCCGCGTATGCGGCGCATACGTTGCCACACGCGGCCCTTGCCAGCGGCGCTGGGGGTGAGAGAGTCATCAGTGATCCGTTTTCAGACGGCTGGTTGTTCCGCGCTTAAAAAGGTCCTGATCATCTCTAACTGACGACTGACAACTGTCCACTGATAACTGACAACTGACCACTACTAACGTAAGGAAGAACACATGTCTCAGGAACCGAAAAAACCCCGCCGGTCGTCACGGCTGCCCGGCTTTTATAAACGCTCATTGGCGGAACGCGCGGCGATGGTCGCGCAGTGGGCCGGGCTGGACCAGTCCGACCAGGCGAAACTGCTCGGACTCGCCGGGCTGACGCCTTCCCAGGCCGAGCACATGATCGAAAACGTGGTTGGCGTCTACGCGCTGCCGCTGGGCATTGCGACCAATTTCCTGATCAATGGCGAGGACTATGTGATCCCGATGGTCGTCGAGGAACCGAGCATCGTCGCGGGCGTGAGTTTCGCGGCCAAGCTGGCGCGCGGGGGCGGCGGTTTCATCACCACCGCCGACGATCCCGTGATGATCGGGCAGATTCAGGTGCTTGACATGGACAACGTCTACGCGGCGGCGGGGCGCGTGTGGGCGGCGCGTGTGGAACTGCTCGAAGCGGCCAACTGCTGCGACCGTGTGCTGGTCGAACTCGGCGGCGGCGCGCGCGACCTGCAACTGCGCCCGTTCCCCGAATCCCCGGTCGGGCCAATGCTGGTGCTGCACCTGCTGTTTGACGTGCGCGACGCGATGGGCGCAAACGCGATCAACACCGCCTGCGAGCAGATCGCACCGCGCATCGAGGAACTGACCGGCGGGCGCGTGAATCTGCGCATCCTCAGCAACCTGGCTGACCGCCGCAAAGCAACCGCGTCCTGCGTGGTCCCGGCGGACTCGCT
>CAZMNL010000438.1:0-3323 GCA_964567525.1 uncultured Anaerolineaceae bacterium | reverse complement strand
GACTCTGCGGGTCACGGGTGATGTAGCGCGGATCAACCCGCCCCTTATAGATGAGACGATACACCGTCGAGCGATCTAACCCCAGTTGTTCAGCCAGCCCCTGCACCGTCAGGTAACCATCCAGCTCCAGGGCGTTTTTGCTGCGTGCCCGTAGCAGATGCCAGCCGTGTTCCAGCCGGATATTCTGGACCATAATCGCCGGCACATCCGAACGACGCGCCGAATGGAAACCTTCCGCCGTGAGTTGGGCCGCAATCTGGTCGTTATTCAGGCCCTCACGCCACAGCGTTTCAATGCGCTGCACCAGGGCGTCGTAATCCGCCAGGTCCTGCGAACGCGCGATGGGCGGTTGGGCATACACGCTTGAACAGTGCCCGGAAACCCAGACAATGCGGACCTCCACGCGATCCGGGGCCGCTTTGGTGCAGATCACGCGGGCGATGAGGCAGCGCAAGAGTTCCTTTTGCTGGTCATAAGGCAGCGCCGGCCATACTTCGGGTAACGTTTCCGAGAGATGCGCCAGCTGTGCGCGCAGGTCCGGTGATAAGGTAGCGGGCATGGCCGAATGCTGGAACCGGTCGTAGTCCGCCTGCGTGTCGCGCAACTGGTGCAGCGCGACTTCCCAGCGCCGCTCCAACTCGGCAGCCACCAGGCGGTTGTCCGGGTCCACGGCGTTGTACTGGCGCTCGGCCAACTGCGCCTCATACTGCGCACGCTTGAGTCGTTCCTCCCACTGCTGGGTCAGACGGTGACGTTCTGCCTGCTGGTCGGCTAACACGGCGGCCAGCGCATCAATCTGCGCCGGACGAAGCGCCTCAAAGAAGGCTTGAACCACCACTGCCTCGACGGGTGGCCCCGCTAACCAGAGACAGGCTTTTTCTCCAGCCCGCTTGACCAGGGCGTCACACAGGTAATGAGGCGTGCGCTTGTAACCGACCGACATGACACAGCCACAGTACCCACACGTCAGTAAGCCCTGCAAAAGCGCCGCTCCCTCACGCGGTGCCCCTTGCGCCCGTTCAGCGTTTTGACGAAATAAGGTGGAATTCTGCTGTAGGCGATCCTGGTTGGCCAGATACTGGTCCCAGGTGATATAAGCCGGGTAGACATCCTGCTGGAGATAGAGCCATTCGGACATGGGGCGCGCCAGTCGCCCGGTGGCGGGGCGTCCCGGCGTTTGTTGAGCGTAGTCCACTTGTTTGCGGCCATAGGCAAACGCTCCCGCGTAAGCTGGATTGCGGAGCATCTCGTAAATGGCGCTGTGCGTGGGCGGTTTCCACAGCAGTTGCCCTTTGAACAACCCGGCACGCTGGCGGCGTGGCAGCAGGATATTCTCCTGGCGCAAGTAGCGTAACACCTTGCCACAACTGCCCAACTCCTCGAACTTGAGTAAGACCAGCTCAATGGCATGGCGCACCTGGTCATCCGGGTCTTTGACCACGGCACCATCTTCGAGACGGACCAGTCCCGTCGGCAGATGCTGGCGGTAGTCTCCACGCCGCACCTTACTCATGCGCCCTTCATCCAGGCGCTGGCGCAGCCAATGCAGTTCAGCTTCGCTCATGGTGCCCTTCAATCCCAGGAGCAGCCGGTCGTTGTAATTGCGCAGGTCGTACACGCCATCCACGTCAGCGATGAGCGTATCAAAGACCGCCGCCAAGTCCAGCAAATGATACCAATCGCTGTTGTTGCGAGCAATCCGCGAGACCTGGTATCCGAAAATGATCCCGACCCGGCCCAGCGACACCTCGGCCACCAGGTCTTGATACCCTTCACGTCCGGCGCTGTTTTTGGCCGAGATGCCCTGATCATCATCAATGATGCGCACTTGCTCGGCGCGCCAACCGAGGGCTTCTGCTCGTTGGGCCAGTTGGTATTGCAGGTGCTGGCTCTCCAGATTGTGCGCCACTTGTTTGGGCGAGGATTGGCGCACATAGATGTAGGCCGGGCGGTCCAGGTGTGGGGCACGAATCTTGCGATGGGTGGTGAAGTCAGTCGTGTTCATCGCTCACCCCCTGTGCTTCGCTCAGAGCCAGGATGCGTCCGGCCTGGATCACGACCCGCATCACCTGCTGTTGTTGAGCCGGTGTCAGCAGTCCCCAGACCTGTTGGGGTGACACGGCGGGCGGGCTGGTTGCTCGATTGGACTTGCTCTCTGCTGGCTGCGCTTCGCTGCGCCGGGTTGGGCTGACTACGCTGGCCATCGTCCACTTCCTTTCCTAACCGCGCCATGATGCGGTCGTATGTGGACCCCAATTGTTGCGCAGAAGCGAGATCGAGCGGAACAGGAAAAATGGCAGGCGGCTCCGAAGCGCGGTCGGTGGCGACCAGGGGCACCAGCTGCTCAATGCCTGCGTAGACCCAGACCACGCAGCAGCGACCCTGGTATTGTTTGTTGGTGATACCCAGTAAGGGCAGTGTGCGACCGTAGAGTGCGTGACGCGGGTCGATGACCGTGACGGTCTCGTCAGGCGAAAGCGTGATACCTAGGGGTGTAGTTTGTTGGGTGCGATTTATTCACGCGTGCTGTGGCGGAAATCAGCCCGTTACGCTCCGCACTATGGCGGCGAATTCGTTCGGCATGTCGGTTGCTGCATCTCATCAGTCAATCGACCACATCAGCCCTACTCGGATTTCCCTAACTCCAACAGAAAATCACTCTTTTTCAGCCCCACCGCGCGGATGAAGTGTTCCTGACCGAGGAAAAGGCGCTGCCGCTCGGTCGTGTCGTTTAAAATAGGGGAAGCAGCCAACTGGGTGCGATGGCATCGAATAGCCGCGAGTTTTTGATCCCAGGTCGAGAGCACTCCTATGGTCAAGGTGATCTCATCATCCGGCGCAGCGTGAAGGTGGGTGTATCCCAAAGCGTTGGCGACAGAGGAGGCGATGGCTAAATAATACAACGCAGCAAGATCGTGCCTCAATTTCCCGGTAGACGCACGGCGAAATGCCAAGTCTGTCCAACGATTCACGGCGATATGATCGGGATGACCTGACAGTCCGTCGGGCGGCCAGGTGATGACCACGTGGGGACAAAATTCTTCCATGACTGCCAACACCTGGCCCACAGCCTCTTCATCTGCTACCGTGCTCAGCTTGCCATCAGGGTAATTGAGCAGCAGGGGCAGCTCGATTCCCAGCGCTGCACAGGCGCAGCGAAGCTCTTGTTCTCGCGCAAGAGCCAGCCTGTCTCTTTCACCTGGCGACAACGTATCGGATGAGCCAGCCTCGCCACGCGTAGCGGTAAGCACCTGTACGGTAACTCCCTGCCGGGCGAGCAAGGCAAGCGTTCCGCCACAGCGAAAGGTCTCATCATCGGGATG
>CAZMNL010000437.1:0-3338 GCA_964567525.1 uncultured Anaerolineaceae bacterium | reverse complement strand
GGCCACCAGGATATAGATCGCGCGCAGCGGCAGCGGCTCCGTGTGAAACACGTCGCGCACCGGCACGGCGAACTTGGCGATCTGCGGGCGCACCAGGTGCAGATCGGTGGTATCGGTGTCGAGCTTTTCCAGCGCGTCAGACCACAGCTTTTGCTGCGGATATGCGGGGTAGAGCACCGGCTGCCCCGCCTCGTCGAAGTCCACCGCGCTCACATCGTCGCAGAGCAGGCGATAGCCGCGCCGCAGCATCAGGGCGGCGGTGGTCGATTTTCCCACGCCGGAAGCGCCGGTAAACACGATTGCGCCGTGCGCTGTGGCAATCGCGCTGCCGTGCAGCGGGATCATACCGCGCTGGTGCAGCAGCGCCCCCAGCGAAGACCCCAGCAAAAATACGCGCACCGAGCGGTCATCCGCACCGGGTGCGTGCGCCACCGTGATCGTATGTCCGTCTGTCACCCAGTACCGCGCGACATCCTGCACATTGAGCAAAAACTGCGTGGCGTTGATCTCATACAACACGCCGCGCTCAATGACGGCGGGCAGCGCGTCCGGCACATCCCCGCAGCGAATCCGTACATCACCGGGCTGGTCAGGGGCGACGGGCAGCAGTTCCGGTAATTCCAATTGGGAGTCGATCACCAGGCCAAACGCTTTGTAGCGCATTACCGCGATCCTTGACTGTGGGCGTTTGAGCTACGCGCAGGTATACACAGCAACCCCTGCCGGGGGCCACCCGCAAATGAACAATCCACAAATGTACCGGAACCCACAAAATGAAGCAAACAACCCGTTCCGGCAATCACAAGGTTCACATTTCGTCTATAAAACTGCGCTGCCAGACAGTACCTTGATACTACTGAACTCACATAAACACAAATGTTTTGTTGTTGCGCTGTTCGGAGATGTTAGAAATTTGTCCACACTGCTGTACGCTTCCCCTGAACCTTGCGTAAACCGGCATCTATTTGGCGGCGAGTTGCGCTATACTGTAGTGGAAATGATGAGCTGTTCTCCAAAACCGCCAGGGTATGGGGCAGGAGACGAGTAATGCAACGACACAAAACCACACACGCAAGCCGGTTAGAACGCGGACAGAGCCTGGTCGAAATGGCGCTGGGCTTTATGCTGTTCTTATTTGTAATTATGGGTTTGCTGGACCTCGGACGCTTGTTCTTCATTTATATTGCATTGGAAGACAGCGCCGGCGAAGCAGCCCTGTATCTCGCGCTCAACGCCGACTGTCCGCAAGCGTGCACCGACCAGGACCCGAAGTCTACATCCTGTCAGGAAGCCGCCGACGCCGGTGAAGGGGATGTCTGCGCGGACCCTAACAATGCCTTTGACCGCGCCCGAAAAGCGTTCAGTAACGTGGGCATCGACTGGACCCGTGTAGATATCGAATACCTGTTTATCGCGGCGGACGGTGACGCGGAGGCAATGGTCCAGGTTTCGCTGGAATACCCCTTTGGGTTAATCACACCGATCATTTCCGACATTGTCGGCGATGATACTTTTACACTTCGTGCGGAAGCTATTCACGTCCGTATTGCTAATTAGACGAGCGGTGCATAAGCGCATGGAGGCACGTTAATATGCTTTCCAGATTGAAACGACAGACACGACCCAAAACCAAAAAAGAAGCCGGTCAGGCCCTTGTGGAGTTCACGCTCAGCCTGCCGATTCTGATGCTGTTCATTGCCGGGCTGATCGACTTCGGCATGATCCTGTTCTCGTACTCGCAGGCGTCCAACTCGCTGCGCGAGGCGCTGCGCTACGCGGAAATCTTCGGGTACGAAGATGGCAATAAACCCTATCTCGACTGCGAAGGCATGTTCGAGGAAGCCTCTAATTCGTTTTTTGCTTCGTCGCACGACGTGACGATCACCTACGAAAAAGCCAACGGCGGCACGATCTACGACTGCGCGAACGCCTGGACCCAGGACCCCGCTCCCGCTAATCCCGTCAACGATGAACTGCTCGAAAACGGCGATATTCTGCATATCAGCGTGGTGGCGAACGTGGACCCGTTCTTCTTGCCGATTGGCGAGCTGGAACTGAACTTCTCCGGCCAGCGCAGCATCGTGAAGGTGATCCCGGTGGCGTTTGAGAGCGGCGACACCGGCGATGGACCCGGCGATGGCGACGGCGATGGACCCGGCGATGGCGACGGCGAAGGCCCCACCGCGCCGCCCGCCAAACCGGAAAACTTCATCGTGACGCCCAACTGCGAGATTTCCACCGATAACGTTTACTTCGCCTGGACCCAGATGCAGTGGGTGGACAGGATCGAGATCCGCAATGCCAGTACGGATGCTGCCGTTTACATCATGGACCCGGCCACCGCTGCCGACTGCATTGACTGTGACAGCATGGGCGAAGAAGAAAAATGCTACTACGTGGTCGGCTTCAACTCCTTCGGTGAAGGCGAGCATTCCGAACCCGTATGCAGAAGCTGCCTGGATGTACCGCCGCAGCCGACCGGCTTCACCGCCGAAGCGGACTGCATCACCAGCCCGGCGCGCGTGACCTTCAGATGGACCGATCTGGGCACGCCGCTGCCGGACCGTATCGATTTCTACGAGAGCACCGACAGCGTTAACCCGGTTGATTCCTATGGGGGCGATCTAGAATCTGGTGAATATCTCTCCGATGTGTATTTCACCATTCCCAATACACGCACCTACTACATGAAGTCGGTACGTACCACCAACCCGCCGCAGGTCAGCGTGCAGTCGGCCATTGATGCCGCAAGCTGCGAAGGCGAAACCGGCACGATCTACGGCAAGCTGCAACATGATGATGGCGAGAACTGTTCAGGCTACGACGGCCCCAACCAGATCAAGGGCATAAATGTATCCATCACGGGGCCGGATGTCAATCGGAGTGTCTCAGTCGGCAACGATCTGTCCTTCGCATTCAACAACCTGTCGGCGGGAACTTACGAGATCACCATCGATCCTTACCAGTATAAAAAGGGAATCATCTGGTTCGATCTCAAAACTATTCGCCAGGACGGCGTATGTGACGACACCGTAGGATTGGGCGCGCCACAATGGACGGGGACACTCTCGTCCGGCCAGGACATAGAACTGATCTTCGGTTTCGACAACTAGCGGGTTCATGAGGAACAGAGGAGTCATTGGGATGAAAGCTTTACGAGTTCTACGCCGGGTGCTGCACCTCCCGCGCACGGCTGACGAAGCCAGTTCCGGGCAGGCCATTTTCCTGATCGCGATATCGGCGATGGCGCTGATCGCAATCATGGGGCTGGCGATTGACGGCGGGCGAATTGGTGATTCGTCGAGGTTCATGGCCAGACGCTTCATGCGGTAGTCAGC
>CAZMNL010000436.1:0-3345 GCA_964567525.1 uncultured Anaerolineaceae bacterium | reverse complement strand
GTTCCGCCACTCCCCCTGGCGTACATGCGATTATATAAGGCATGGGGCATTTGTGGAAGGGTTAATCGCGGGGACCGCGCCAGCGCCGCCATACCACCCGCAGCAGCACGAGCACGAGACTATTGTAGGCCACGATGAAACCCACCAGGCCGGCCCAGTACCACACGGGCATGCCGCCTTCCACACGGAACAACCGGTACAGCAACGGCGGATCGGATTCGAAGGTCAACCGGCGCACAAAGCCGGGATCGTCGGGGTGGATCAGCAAAGGCAGCGTTGCACGCCCGGCGACCTCGTGCGCGGTATAGTCGGCGGCGCTGATGGTGGTCTGGTACGAATAGCGGTTTTCGTCCGGCCCGGTATAGTCCAGCCAGACCTCGTAACCGTCGCCCTCTGGCGCGCGATAGCCGACTTTCGCCGCGATCAACACGCCGTCACGATCCAGTTCGCGCCACGTCTGGACATTTTCCAACGCCCAGCCCCACTGGTCCGCCTGGATCAGCAGCAGAATCAACGCCACAACCGCAGCGTATATAACCCGCCGCTGCTCGCGTTTACGGGCGACTTTATCCTGGGGTGTCGGTGGAACGGAAGCGCACACTATGCCAGCACCGGATCACCGGCATATCCATCGCCGTCAAAATCGTCGTCGTGATCGTCGTCCAGGTCCACCAGCGGCAGCACAAACGAGAATGTGCTGCCCTGGCCCGGCACGCTCTCCACGTGGATCGTAATGTTCATGCCGCTGGCGAGCAGCATCGCCAGCGCCAGCCCCGTTCCGGAGCCGCCGAACTGCTGCGTGCTGGACCCATCCACCTTGTAGAATGCGTCAAAGATGCGGTCGTGTTCTTCCGGCGGGATGCCGATCCCGAAATCCTGAATACTGAGCCTCACACGCCCGTTGTCCAACGCCTGCACACGCACCAGCACCGGTTCGCTGGACGGGCTGAACTTGAGCGCGTTATCCAGCAGCACTTGTAAGAGCCGCGCCAATGCGCGCTTGTCCGCCAGCACAAACAGCATCCGGCCCGGCTGGTCCACCTGGACGCGCCGCACGTCCTCGCGGGAGTTCCAACTGCGTTCCAGGTGGCGCAGCGCAAGCTGAACCGACTCTTGCAGCACCACCGGCCCCAGCCGGATATCATGCGTGCGCGCCAACTGCCGGATGTTGTTCACCTCGTGTTCCAGGCGGGCGACCGCCTGAGTCGCCATATCCGCCAGGCGTAGCTGGTCGCGCGAGTTGTTCTGCTGGATCATCTCCGCCAGCAGCGAAATCGCTGACTTGACCTGCAAAAGCGGCGTCCCCAGTTCGTGCGAGATGTTGCTGATGATCTCGGTTTTGAGAATCTCAAGGCGGCGCGCCTCACTGGCGAGCCGGTCCAGCTTGCGGTCAAACTGGGTCTTGAGCTTGAGCATGATTTGCAGCCAGTTGGCGAGTTCGGCAATATCGACCGGCTTGGTCAGCACGGCGTCAGGGTTCAGCGCCTCGTCCTCATAAACTACCACACTCGCCTCTGAAGCATAATCCGCCATCAGGATCACCGGCAGAAAGCCAAGATTCTTGTCGGATTTGATCTGCTGGCAAATCAGGTGACTGTTAGCTTCGTGCAGGTGGCTGCCAAGCAGCACGAGGTCGGGGTGCTGCTGGTAGACGGCCTGCAATGTCTGGTGACCGGTGCGCGTGACCAGCACCGAATATCCGCCGCCCTCCAGCGGGCGCTGGATACTGCGCGTGCCATACGCATCCGTATCGGCAATCAACACCTTGACTGCCGGCACACCCGGCGGCAGTGGGATGTAACCATCCGGTAAGTGAACTATGGGAGCCACACCCTTGAACCCTTCAGCTAACAGAAATTGAGGTACTGTCATTGTACCGTATGCACCCCGGCGGTAAAAGCACGCTGGGGTGCGAATTCGCTTCTAGAATCATTAGGGTTGCGATAGCCCGCCGGTACTACGCCGGGAGAAGCCGCCGAATTCTAACGGTTTACAAACCACGCATACACTCCGCGCCGTTTGATTATTCCAACCAGGCCACCTGCCGGAATATGCCGTTCTCGATGTAATTGGCCGCGTCTCCGGCTTCCTCGCGCGTCATGCGCAGCAGCGGCGAGGTCGCGCCGGTCTGCACATCGGTCACGTAGATCACGCTTTCCTGCGCATTCAGCCCGCCGCCGATCCACGCAATATAACGCCCGTCCGGTGCGGGGCTGTACAGGTGCGTCACGTCCTTGCCGAAACGCTGCGTGCGGTCGTTAGGATCGTCCGCGTTGCCCAGCGGCCCGGCCACCGCGACCGGCTGCGGTACAGTGGCGGTAGTGTCCAGCATCAACACCCTGCGGTCCGGTTCGCCCTGCACGTCGCCGCATTCGCCCGTACCCAGGCGCGCAAACAACAGCCGATCCGCGTCCAACCACTGCGCCGAGGACGCCACCAACCCGCGTTCGGTCCACAGCACCGAACCATTCGCGTTCATGCTCAACAACGTGAACGGCGGATCGAAGAACTCGACATACGAGTCGAAGCACGCACCGGGATTCGTGTCGGGATTCTGCGGACGGAACGCAACCGGCACGGCTGACGCCCGCGCGCCATCCGGGGCCACCGCGACCGGCGGTACAATCTGCGGATCGCCCTGCCCCAACGCCACCGATTCGCCCGCTTGCGGATCAAAAACCATGTACTCCAACACATCCTGATTGAGCCACCAGACCAGCTTCGAGTCCGCCGTCCAGACCGTGCCGAAGGTGGCCGCGCTGCTCGTAGCGACATTGTGCGCGGCTGAGCCATCCACCGCCAGCACTTGCAGCCGGTTGGTCAACTGCCCGGTGAACGTCATCAGCCACACCCCATCCGGTGAGAGCGCGAATCCGTTGGGGTTCGATGCGCGATTCTCGACCACCGTCACCGTCCGCGCCGCGATATCCAGCACGCCAAAATCCGGGAACGCGGAAAATGCGCCGTGCGTGCGCGCCTCGTTCAGAAACGCCGGACTGAAACTGTGCGGCCCTTCGATAACCGTGCGCTCGCCGGTTGCCACGTCGTAAAGCTCGAAGGTAGCCCCGCGCAGCAGCAGCAGCGTACCCGCCAACGGCCCGATATCCGCGCTGCTGGCGGAATCCGCCGGGGCTGCCGTTTCGACCGGTTCCGGTGTGGGCGTGGCGGTCGGCTGCGCGCCCCCGCCCGCTGCCTTGAGTTCAACACCCGTTTGGCTATCGCCGCCGCCGCACGCCGCCAGCAGCAGACCCGCAACCAGCACCCACACGATCCAGACAATCCGCTTACTCATGGTCCCTATCCCCTGTTGCGTTAACACATTCAACGGGTAATACGCACTCACCG
>CAZMNL010000435.1:0-3346 GCA_964567525.1 uncultured Anaerolineaceae bacterium | reverse complement strand
CGACATGACCGCCGAAGACGGGCACCCGCTCACCGGGCTGCGCGTGCTACGCGAGAAAAAAGTCGATGAGGATATCGTCCGCGCCGTCGCCGCCCACGCTCACGAGCGCACCGGGATCACGCCCGAAAGCCTGATGGAAAAATCACTCGTCGCGGTGGACGAACTGACCGGCTTCCTGACGGCGGTCGCGCTGGTGCGCCCCTCGAAGGATATCCGCGACATCACCAAGATCAAATCCGTCAAGAACAAGTGGAAGGATCGCAGTTTTGCCGCCGCGATCCACCGCGAAGAGATCGAAGAAGCCGCCGCCGCGCTCGGTGTGGACCTGTGGACCGAACACGTCCCGCGCGTGCTGGAAGCCATGCAAGGCATCGCGGCGGAACTCGCGCTCGACGGTTCCGCACTGAACAGCAACGCCTGATATACGCCCTCACACGCCGCAGCGAGCGCCGCTCTACGGGACGCGCGCTCCTGCGGTGCTGCCCGCAATTCCCCCAAACTCAAAAAATGCCCTTGCTATTTAACCCGTCTCCGCGTTATCATGGCTGGGTTTGGATCGGTCTACCTACTGGCATTTGCACCGCGCTTACCGCCAGTTACATCGCCATGTGAGAGGACGAATCATGAGAGGGTACCGCCTCTGGCTTGTAGTTATTCTTTTGATCGCGGCAGCATCCATCTGGATGAGTCTGCCGAATAATCCGGGTATTCACATAGCCGGCATCGAGCACGAAATCGCCGTTGTGCAGGGGCTTGACCTGCAAGGTGGGTCGCGCGTGCTGCTGCAAGTCGCGCCCGGCACCAGTTACGACAGCGCCACCATTGACCAGGCCCGCCGCAATGTCGAACGGCGCGTTAACGGCCTCGGCGTGACCGAAGCCGTTGTGCAGCGCCAGGGTGAAGATCGGATCATTGTCGAGCTGCCCGGCGTTAAGGAACAAGCCGTCGCGTTTGAATCGATCAAATCCACCGGCCTGCTGGAATTCGTGGATTTTTCGACAGTCGCATCGGGACAGATTGCCGAAGGCGCTTGCATCCTGACCACGCAGCAGGTCGCGCTGGCTGAAGCACGCTTAGCAGAGGGCGAAGAACCGCCCGCATACAGCGAATACACCTGCCCCAGCCAGGATATTAATAACCCGGTGGACGATTCCGCGACGCTGAATAACGGCCAGCCCTTCCGCACCGTCATGACCGGCGCTGGCCTGTCAGACGCCGCCGCCGCGCCCTACGGTCAGATCGGGTCCTCGTGGGCCGTGAACTTCACGCTCAGAAGCAGCGGTGAGGGCGCGGACAGCTTCATAGAATACGTCGCCAACAATCCCAATCGCCCGATGGCGATTGTCCTTGATGGTCGCCTGATCTCCTATCCGACGATCCAGCCGGGTCTGTCCGACAGCGCCCGCGCGGGCACGATGGACGGCGGCATCATCACCGGCGATTTCAACGATGAACGCGCCCGCATCCTCTCCGCGCAGTTGAAATACGGTGCGCTGCCCGTCCCGCTGGAAATCATCGCCTTCGACACCATCGGCCCATCGCTCGGCCAGATTTCGGTCGAACGCTCGATCCGCGCCGGGATCATCGGCATCGCCACGATCCTGCTGTTCATGCTGGTCTATTACCGCGTGCCGGGCATCGCCGCAAGTCTCGCGCTGCTGCTGTTCGCCGCGATCAACTTCGCGCTGTACAAGTTCATCCCGGTCACGCTCAGCCTACCCGCCATTACCGGGTTCCTGATCTCCATCGGCACCGCGGTAGACGGTAACATCCTGATCTTCGAACGCATGAAAGAGGAACTGCGCAAGGGCCGCACGATGGAACGCGCCATCGAAGCCGGTTTCGAACGCGCCTGGACCTCGATCCGCGACTCGAACATCTCGACGCTGATCATCACGCTGATCCTGTACTTCTTCGGCAGCCAGTTTGGAGCCAGCGCCGTTCAGGGTTTCGCCATCACGCTTGGTATGGGGTTGATCATCAATCTGTTCACCGCCGTCGTCGCCACGCGCACCTTCCTGCACACGATTGTGCTGCTGGTGGGTGAAAAACTGCGCACTAACCGCCGCCTGCTGGGTGTCTAGGAACCGGATACGGGAGGAAACATGTTTAATTTTGCTGAACGCAGACACCTGTTCTTCATGATCTCAGCCGTGATTATCATCCCCGGCCTGATCGCAATGGGCTATCTCACCGCGACCGAAGGTTCGCCGGTCAAGCTGAGCATCGATTTCACGGGCGGCACGCTGCTGGAAATCCCCTTCGAAAACAATCTCGGCGAGCAGCAGGTACGCGACGCGCTCACCGATTACGGGATTGATGACTATGTTGTACAGCGCCTCGACCCGCAGGCCGTGGTCGGGGACCAGGCTAACAGCCGTTGGGAAATCGTGATCGCAGGCGAGATCGAAGACCTGGACGCGCTCAATACCGCGCTGCAAACGAACGCCGGGGCGTTCTGGTCCCCGGATGACGAGGACGACGACCCCGCGCAGACCGGCGCGCAGAATGTAAGACGCATCGACGAAAACACAACCCGCATGGACGTGTCTTTTGAGAGCAATCTCACCGCCGACACCGTGATCGCAGCAGTAGACGGTTACGGCCTGGAAGTTGTCGAGATCAACCCACTGCCCATTCAACCCGGCAGCCGTTGGCAGATGCGCCTGGAAGAACTCGATCCCGACGAAGAAAACCGGCTGAAAGCCTTCTTGCAGCAGCCGGACCAGCTCGGCTCGATCTGGTCGCCGAACCCCAACAACATCGACAGCGCGATCCTGTCCAGCCACGTCTCCGCGACGGTCGGTGAAGAGGTCACGCGCGCGGCGATTGCGGCGACGCTGGTTGTCGCCGTGATCGTGCTCGCCTTCATCATCTTCGCCTTCCGCAAGGTCCCGCAGTCGTTCCGCTATGGCGCGTGCGCAATTGTCGCCATGTTCCACGATATCCTGGTCACGATGGGCGTCATGGCGATCCTGGGCATCTTCTTCAACTGGGAAGTAGACGCGCTGTTCCTCACCGCGATCCTGACCGTCGTCGGTTTCTCCGTACAGGACTCGATTGTGGTCTTCGACCGCATCCGCGAAAACATCCCGAAGTATCGCGGCGAACTGTACGAAACCATCGTCAACCGCAGCGTGTTGGAAACCATCCACCGCTCACTAGCCACGCAGTTGAACGCGATCTTCGTCATGTTCGCCATCCTGCTGTTCGGCGGTGAAACGATCAAGCAGTTCATCGCCATCATGCTGATCGGCCTGATGAGCGGCACGTACTCGTCGATCTTCAACGCCGTGCCGCTGCTGGTCTCGTGGGAACGTGGCGAAATCCCGTTCATCAACCGCGA
>CAZMNL010000434.1:0-3347 GCA_964567525.1 uncultured Anaerolineaceae bacterium | reverse complement strand
GACATGACCGGCGGGCAGAACTGCCCGTAAGGGGGGGGGGAATAAGTGTTGAGAATTCAGTCCAGATTCATCCGTATTGTTCGGAAGGGATAGAAACGTGTCTGGTTCTGAACCACAACCTTCCAGGAAAATGGATCATCAACAGGTTGCGCCTGTTCCTGAGGCCTGGGATGCAGACGATCGGACAGTTGCGCCAGATTCGCGCACTGCAAATTCCGGCGATACACAGAATTTGCAGCACTACGCGAGCGAGGCATTTGGACAGCAAACGCGAAATCTCATTGATGGAATAGCCGATCTCTACTATGAGGTTGCTGTCATCATATTCTTAGGTTTGGGACCAGTTCCAGCGTTTGCTGCAATTCAACTCTTGAAATTTGCCAAAGTTGATGATGCACTCGGATTTCCGATCGTCAATCGCTTAGAGGCCCTGGATGCTGTATTGTTGATCGCGGGGGTAGTTTTATTGATGGGGTTTAGTTTTATAGCGCAGATTATCCGTATGTGGAAGCATTTTTTTGGTGATGATGGAAAGGAGCACAACGAAAGATGACACATCAAGAACGACGTTCGTTGCGCTCGCGGAGTATGGGGTCTGTTCGTGCATTTTGGATCGCATTCATCAGTGGTGCATTACTCTTTGTGATTTTTGAACTGACCGTCGAGATTTCTCCACCTCTAGAAGCTGGAATAATGCTTTTTTCAGTTGTTGTTTTCGTATTTGTGCTGAGATCAAGTGAAGTTCTATTCCAACAACAATCAGCAAAACTTTCGAGAACGATAGACCGCGATTTAGAAAAGTGGGAATCCAGAAGTATGAGTGGATACTCTGAAAATAGCTCTGCGCTACCGACGCCTGACCTACACAATCTGCAAGCGCAGATCGCCCAACTGGGCGAAGACGTGAAACAACTCCAAAAACGGCGCGAACCTACGTCGATTGACCGCTGGGTGTACGCGCTGATCGTGCTGTTCATCACCGCGTTTTTTGTGGCGCTGGCCGCACGGATATACCTTGATTACGACCACCAGAACAACCGCCATTACGTAAATACTTTTCTAGGCGAGCCGCTGTCCGAGCGCGAAGCAGCGGTGATCGACCAGGCCCGCGACGTGCTCGACCGCGCCGAAGCGACCCAGGCCAGCGCCGAGCGTGTGCTGAGCTTTTTGGAAGGCGCGAGCGTGTTGATCGGGGGTGCGCTGGCGATTGCCGCGATCTACGGCCTGCGCAACACGCAGGAACTGCGTAACGACATGGACAAGGAGTCCGAGAAGATCGCGCGCCAGTACGAGCGGGTGGAAAAACTGGGCGACAAGCTGGAAACCGGGCTGGCGTCCATCGAAACGCAGCAGCAAGAGGCGCGTAAAAAAGCGGGCGAACTGTTCAGCAAGACATCCGGCCAGGTTGACAACCTGGAACTGACCATTGCTGATCTGCTGGAAGCCCACCAGGATTTACGCAACAAGAATTATCAACAGGCGTATGATGCCGTGCGCCGCGTGCTGAGGCGCGATCCCAGCAACATCGAGGCGCGGCATATCTCCGGCTGGCTGAAGTTACAGCACCTGTCGGTGAGCGAGATCGACGGTGTGCCCACGTTGGACAGCGGCATTGACGATCTCGAACACGCCTATGAAATGGCCCTGGCGATCAACTCGCCGCGCCCGGCAATTGCGGCAACATTGGGCCTGCTGCTGCGCCGTAAAGCGGTGCGCAGCGAGGGGATCACGCGCGCCAAGCTGTTCAAGCGCGCCGAACACCTGCTGCTGGATGCGTTGGATGATAACTTCCGCCTGCTGGACCTGAGCTACGAGTCTTTCTGGGGGCCGGTCGCCGGGCTGCGCCGTGACCAGAACGACCGCGACGGCGCAATCGAGGCGTATACGAACGCGGTCACGGTCACGCCCGGCTCGACCTACCCGCGCGGGAATCTCGCCGCGCTGCACCTGGATCGTTACCGCGAGTTTGACGACGAGCACGACCGCCAAAAAGCGATGGCGCACTTCCGCCGCACGTTTGAACTGGCCCAGGCACGGCTAACCGTCTCGCCCGGTGATTACTACCTGATGATGGATACCTCTATGGCGCACATGCTGCGTGCCCGCGATCCTGAAAACGACATCCCGGCGGCGAAGGTCTTTCAGGAAGCGCACGCGCGCCTCGCAGAAGCGTTCGACCTGGCGCAGTCACCCGAAATGCTGACCACCTCTAAAAGTGGCTGGGCGTTCCTGCGCGATGCCTGCCCGGAAGACTGGCAGGACGTGAGCGACAATCTACAGGCCGCGCTGCGCAAGATCGACGCCGAGATCGCGCGCATGAAAGGCGCACCGGACGCCGATCCCGCGCCGGGATAGGCGCGCCTGGCCCCTGAAAACTAAAACGCTCCGGCCAGCGATACCCGCACCGGAGCGTTTTGGATCAGGACGGCGTGCGATGATTTAAGGCACGTTGGCGGTCACCGAGCACTGGCCCGTTTCGCCGGCGGTCGTGAAGACAATCGCGGTGAAGGTGCGCTCGCCCTTCGGCCCGGTATACGGATCACACCACGAATCCCCCGATTGCAGGCAGTACTTGGGCAGTTTTTCATCGTTATAGAACTTCCCATCCACATAGAAATTGACGTATTCGACCTTAACCCCGTCGTCGCCGCTGATCTCAGCGCGCATGGTAAACGGCGAGTACGACTCGATGATGCATGACACATCAATCGAATTGCACAGCGGTGCATCGACATTCGGATCAATCGAATACACGATCTGGCAGTACTGGCCGCGCAGGTCGCGCCCGAACACGGCGACAATCACAATGGTCACGACGGCGACGAGCACCAGTACAAGTCCATATTCCGCCAGACCCTGCCCGCGTTCCGGGTCAGGGCGCATGGGACCGCGAATGCGCGGCACAAACATATATGACATGATGCCTCCGATAAACAGATAAACCGATGATATAGCCCCATTATAGTACAGAAACGTAAAGTTGTGTTAAAAGGGTAAAATTCCTAACACTTTTCATATTTCTCGCGCGCTGCAAGCCCTGCTTGGATCACCGTAGGCGCAGTTATCCAAACGCTATTATACTACGAGTAATAAAATGCGTAATGCGCTTCGGAGCGCATGCGCCCAAAAACGAGAAGCGTATACGATTCGTTGTCCGTCCTTCGAAAATAGCGATAAGCTTTAAGCGGTAAGTAGGCGTCTAAAAACAACACCGCAGTTTGAAACACTCTCCACCTTTGCAGGTTTCCAGATTCACCTCACCCCATAACCCCGCGTATGCTGCGCATACGTCCCACACGCGGAGAGGTGGCTCAAAGACGGCCCTTGACTCCCCCTCTCCGGAGGCT
>CAZMNL010000433.1:0-3355 GCA_964567525.1 uncultured Anaerolineaceae bacterium | reverse complement strand
TGATCAAACCTTACGGCACCGAACTCCAGGTGCTCGGCCCGACCGAAAGCGTGGTAATGTATTTCCGTATCGCGCTGCTGGCCGGGGCGATTTTTGTTATCCCGTATATCACCTACCAGTTATTCATGTTTGTGCTGCCGGGACTGTATCCGCACGAAAAACGCTGGATTCTGCTGGCCCTGCCTGCGACGACCGGGCTGTTTTTGTTGGGCGTGGCGTTTGCGTGGTTTATCATGGTCCCGGCGGCGCTGGGCTTTCTGCGCGATTTTGAACAGGATGTGTTCGTCGCCGAATGGACCGCCGAGCGTTATATTGCCTTCCTGACCTCGCTGCTGTTCTGGATCGGGGTGGCGTTTGAGATGCCGGTGGTCGTGTTTGTGCTGGCCCGGATGGGCGTGGTGGGCTGGCGTCCGCTGGCACGCAACTGGCGTCTGGCGGTGGTCGGCATCACGATCCTCGCCGCGCTGATCACGCCCACCGTGGACCCGTTCAACATGCTGCTGGTCATGGGGCCGCTGCTGGTGCTATATATCATCAGTGTGGGACTGGCTGCCATAGCGTATCCCCGCCAGTTACGTAACTGACGTTCCGTCTGTGAGATCGTCCGTTTCTGGCGGTTGTATTTTCAGGAGTTTTGTTTCAGATGGCTAAGACTCGTGTACTCATCATGGGCGCTGCTGGGCGCGACTTCCACAACTTCAATACGGTCTTTCGTGACAACGAAGCCTACGAAGTGGTGGCCTTCACCGCTACACAGATCCCCGACATCGAAGGCCGGACCTATCCGGCGGAACTTGCGGGTAAATTGTACCCGGACGGCATTCCGATCTACGATGAAGCAGAGCTGAGCAAGCTGATCAAAGAGCATGATGTCGACGAAGTGGTCTTTGCATATTCCGACGTAGCACACGATTACGTAATGCACAAGGCCAGCCAGGTCATGGCCGCAGGTGCGGATTACCGCCTGATCGGTCCTAAGCAAACCATGCTCAAGAGCACTAAGCCGGTCGTCGGCGTGGGCGCGGTGCGCACGGGCTGCGGCAAGAGCCAGACCACGCGCGCCGTCAGCCTTGCGCTGCGCGATCTCGGCTACAAGGTCGCGGTGGTGCGCCACCCGATGCCCTACGGCGACCTGGCGAAACAAGCTGTCCAGCGCTTCGCAAGTTACGACGACCTGGACAAGCACGATGTCACCATCGAAGAGCGCGAAGAATACGAACCGCACCTCGATACCGGCGTGCTGGTCTTCGCGGGTGTGGACTACGAGCGCATCCTGCGCGAAGTCGAGAAGGAAGCCGATATCGTGCTGTGGGACGGCGGCAATAACGATATGCCGTTCTTCGCCCCGGACCTGTACTTCGTGATCGTCGATCCGCTGCGGCCCGGCCACGAGCAGAGTTACCACCCCGGCGAAACCAACCTGCGCATGGCCGACGTGGTCGTAATCAACAAGATCGACTCCGCCGCGCCGGAAGGTCTCAACCAGGTGCGCCAGAGCATCCGTGAACTGAATCCCGATGCGCGCGTGATCGACGCCGCCAGCCCGACCTTTGTCGAGAACGGCGACGATATGCGCGGTAAGCGCGTACTGGTGATCGAAGACGGCCCGACGCTAACACACGGCGAAATGACTTACGGCGCGGGCGTGGTCGCGGCGCAGCGCTTCGGCGCGGCGGAACTGGTCGATCCGCGTCCCTATGCCGTGCGCAGCATCGCGGACACGTTCAAGAAGTACCCCACCACCGGCACGCTGCTGCCCGCGATGGGCTACGGTGACGCGCAGCGCGCCGATCTGGAAGAGACGATCAACAGCACGCCCGCCGACCTCGTCGTCGTGGCAACGCCGATCGATCTCTCGCGCATCATCGATATCAAAAAGCCCGCCGTGCGCGTGCGCTACGAACTGCAAGAACTCGGTTCGCTGACCGTCGCGCATGTGCTCGAAGAGAAATTCGGCAAGAAGGCGTAAACGACGCTGATCAGGGGGCGCGCCGCAGCCAACAACCGGTGCGCCCCCGTTGTTTTGGAGGCATGTGCATGGCTCCACCCTCGCCCACTTCCCCCACCCGTACCCGCCGCTTCACGCGCCGCTACTGGCGGCGGCTGTTCATCGTGACCGTGATTCTGCTGCTCGCCGCCGTGATCGGGATGCCGGTCGTGGGCGGGTGGTTGATCACTTACGGCCTGACACACGGCCCGTGCAGCGACGATCCCCGCACGCCCGCCGATTTCGGGCACGTATACGAAGATGTGCGCGTCCCGGCGGACGGTGAACACGGCTTCCGCGCGTATTTCATCCCCGGTGAGAACCGCGCCACCGTGATCATCCCGCCGCCGACCAGCAGCGGGCGCGGAAACCGGCTGCACGAGGCCGACGTGCTGGCGCGTAATGGCTACGCCGTGCTGATCTACGAATCGCGGCGCTGCGCGGGCATGGGGCCGATCAGCCTGGGCTACCAAGAGGTGAACGAGGTTGGGGACGCGCTGGCCTACCTGCAATCGCGCCCGGACGTAGACCCCGACCGGATCGCGGTGTTCGGCTTCTCGTCAGCGGGCGCAACGTCCGTGATGGCGGGCGCGCGCTACCCCGCGCTGCGCGCCGTGATCGCGGAAGGTGGCTACGGTGACTTCGCCGAGGGCGCGGTGGGACTCGGCACGGTTGGCGATAACCCGCTGGAAACGATCTTCAAGTGGTCGCTGGCGGTGAGTTACCGCGTGATAACCGGCGTGGACATTGACCGGCTCAGCCCGCAGGACGTGATCGGCCAGATCGCACCACGCCCGGTGCTGCTGGTCTACGGCAGCGAGGAACGCAGTCTCGCCGGGGCATACGATCAGCTTGCTGCCGCCGGAGACAACGCGGAACTGTGGGTCGTGCCCGGCGCGCATCACGGCGATTATGTCTACGTCGCGGCGAACGAATACGAGCGCCGCCTGATCGCATTTCTTGACAAGGCGCTGTTTGGCGCGCAAACTAGTCAGGAAGCGCTTGGCAATTAGCTTGAAGATAAATTTTTGAGGTGACTTCTTTTGAATCCGACAATCATGGTACACGGCGGTGCATGGCGCATCGCCGAAGAAACACACGCCGACCACATCGGCGGTACGCATGTCGCCGCTGAAGCGGGGTGGAAGGTGCTCCACGCGGGCGGATCGGCGCTCGACGCGGTGGAAAAAGCCGTCAGCGTGATGGAGAATGATCCGACGTTCGACGCCGGAGTCGGCAGTGTGCTGAACCGCACCGGCGATATCGAGATGGACGCGATCATCATGGACGGGCACACGCTGGCGATGGGCGCGGTGGCCGCCGTGCGCGGCATCACCAACCCGATCCAGCTTGCGCGCCTGATCATGC
>CAZMNL010000432.1:0-3360 GCA_964567525.1 uncultured Anaerolineaceae bacterium | reverse complement strand
TCCAGGCTCAGCGGCGGGCGCGGCGGCAGCGTGTGCGTGATCGTGTCCAGCGAGTTATAACCCACGTTCAGCACGCTGATCTCGACCGGGACCATGCGATGCGCGCGCTGGTCCTGCACGGTGGAGGGGTTCATGTTGTTGGCGAGGATCATCTGGCGCACCATCGGGTCGTCGTCGATGCTGATCGCGTACACCAGGCCGATCACGTCGATGCTGCTGGTTTCGTCGTGGCGCGTGCGCACAAATGCGCCGAACGCGGCGTCGCCGATCTGGGCGCTGCGCGTGCCGCACACAAAGCCGGTGGTGCTGGCCCGTAACACGTTGCCAACGATCGGTTGTTCTGAAGCGTGATCATTCATCGTGTTTCCCCGTTCTAAACGGATCGTTAGGGTTTCTTCTGGCCGTAGCGCATGCGCCCGTGCCGGACGGTTTTAGACATATCTTTCTGTGACGACTCGACCGGCTGTTCGTTGCGGCGCAGTTCGATCTCGATCAGGTGCTCTAGCTGTTTGCGCTCGCTGGCGCGGATCACGGCCAGCTCGTCAGCGCGCGTCAGCGCGTAGGGATAGCGCCACATCATCTGGCACTGGTCGTACAGCAGCGCGTGAATGTGGTTCACCATCGCGGCGTTGCGCGCGGTCCACACCGGCAGCTCGACGCGCACGACATGGTACGGCGGGGCGGCGCTGACGTTCAGGTAAAAGAACGCGATCTCGTGGTTTTCGTCGCGCTCGCGGAATTTCTTGTTCTGCGGGGACTGCTGCACCATCAGCGCCGAACGCTCGCCCGGTTTCAGCAGTCTGGACATTAACCATTCATCGTGCAGACCGCTGAAGTCGCCCAGGTCGTTGAACACGCCGCGCTGGATGGCTTTTTCCTCAAGACTCATCAGATACAGCAGCGCGACCAGGTGCGGCTTGGTGGGCCGGTCCACGTAGCCGACCAGCCCGGCAGACTGTCCGTGCCGCATCTGCATATTGGCGTGCAGGTCATAAAAACTGCGCAGAAACCCGAAGTATTCGTCTTCGCGTGCCTTTGGCACGTCAGGACCGACAAACCACAGCAGCGGCCCGTCGCTGATTGCCAGCAGCGGGTGCGGACGGTCCAACTGCTGCCACGCTTTGCTGGAGAGGATGCGCAGTTCCTGCACGGTGCGCAGCGCATTGACCGCCGCGTTGTTGATGATATTGTCACCCTCGCTGCGTATGTCGTTCTCGGCGTAAAACAGCCGGGGTTCGGATACGGTATCGGGCAGATCGCCGTCTCCATGATAGTACGTGAACACCGCGACGTTGATCAGGTAGTAGAGCGCCGAAGCGTGAATGTTCGGGTATATCTGCGAGCCGTCCGCCGCAAGAATCGTCGCGCGATCCGGGACCGGCGGCAGTGGGTAGGCGCGGTTCAGCGGCTCGCTGATGCTGTGCTTGGGATTGGGTGGAGCAGCCCCGCGATACGCCGCGTCTTCTTTGCGCACCAACTGGATACGCTGCCAGATCGCGTCGAGATCCCCCAGCGCTTCCAGCAGGTCCCAGGCGTTTTCGGCGCGCGCGCTTTGTTCCTGGCTCAGGTGCGCTAACATGCGCCCCATGCGCTCGACCTGCGGCACAACTTTTTCAAATTCTAAGGTCATGGGTTCGACTCCCGCCCCCTAATGTTAAAGACCTACGTGAGTCAGTTTAGCACTAATGTTCGGGGGCGTCAAGCGTTCCGCCGTGCGGGGGCGTTCGAAAATCGGGGCAGATTGTTTCACCACAGAGCGCACAGGGGGGGTAGCTCCGCAACGTCCGACGTAGAGAGGCAGACGCAAACTGTCATGCGGCGTACAGAAATTATACAGACAACCGACCAGGAACATGCCATGTTCGAGCATGGGCAACGTGCGCGCCAGGGCGCGACTGCGTTGTTCCGGATAAGCCAACCCCTGACGGAAGGTAGCATTCAGGCGTTCGATAAAGGCGGTGTTAATGCCACCGCCCCCCACTGAATGGGTGCTCAATGACTGCCTGGACTAGCGCAGACTCACCCGCTGTACGCCGTTTGATGACCTGCGCAATCCCAGAACTTGCTGTCCCACGAAGCCGCGCTGTGGACCTTTGCCACATGCCCTGCAGCAAGCGATACCGTTGGCGAACACGATTCGCTCGCGTGGTGTACGGGCGGGTTTCCAAACCCGCCCGTAGGGGCGTATTGCAATACGCCCCTACAAACCGGATTCGCCAACAAGATCGCAAGCTGCGGGGTCGTTGATTTCTGTGGATTGGTCTTATTCCTGCTCAGCAAGCCAACGTTCGGCGGTCATGGCGGCTGCCGTGCCCTGGCCGACCGAAGTCGCCACCTGCCGGAAGATGCGATCCTGGATTTCGCCCGCCGCGAACACGCCCTCAATATTGGTGCACTGATTCCATCTTTTAGCATCGCCGGGCACCACTGCGTGCTGTTGGCGTCCCTAATGCTCATCGCTTCGAAACTGGCTATATGAAAACCCACCGCGCCATCAACAAATTCGAAAGCATCGATGTATTTTTTAACGCTGTACCAGCCACAGTATATAAGAGCATTATTACAGCTGCCTGACTCGAAAAGAGCCGGCTTATCGTCCAAAACCACATTCAGCAATGTACGTTGTTTAAGCATTTGGGCTGTTTTGAAAAGCGACTGGTCATAGACATAATAGGAAGTTCCGTCATTTTCAAGGCCCCTTGCATCAATATAAGCATATAAATCAGATGCTTTTGCTTTTGTCGGTACTACCGATTTGTCAATAATGGATTTGATAATGCTCTCGGAAGGTCCGTCAAGCCGTGATACCATCAGCGTTTTTGTAAAAAGCCATAGAGTTCGGTTGTGAAGTTCGTTGTCCTGCCACCGGTAAAGCGGGTAATCGTCATATCTGAGCATTGACAGTTCGCTGTCAACCGATGCGCCGCTTTGACTGCCTGACAGTATTTTTATGTCATCTTCGAAGACCTTTATGAGCTGCCAAAGGCCATAAGTATCTTTAAGTCTGAGGTAGTAGTCTTTTTCTTTTTTGATAACCGGCGGGAACTCGTGGGATTTGGCGAGAAAATGTGCATTTCGGTTCAGCTCGAGCAGCTTTCGCTGGGGTATGTCATATTCGATATCTGGATTTTGTTTTGCAAATTCGATTGCACTTATCGGCCCAAAAACTTCGGCGTATAAGTCCATAAAATCACGCAGATGCTTTTGCCTAACCTCTGAATCCATAATATAAGAAATTCGCCCCTGAACCGACTGTAATTGCCTTTTAACAATTTCGAGCAATTCAGAGGGGGATTTTTCATCTGTGGATTCTGAGGATACCGGCAGGTTTTGATTGCCGAGCTTTGCGGATTTTTCAAT
>CAZMNL010000431.1:0-3362 GCA_964567525.1 uncultured Anaerolineaceae bacterium | reverse complement strand
GGGGTATGCGGTTCGATGAACAGGCGGTGCCACCACTCAAACGTGAGCAGTGTCCAGATGCGCTGGCCGTGATTGCGCTGGCCGTTTGCGTGTTCGTCCAGCAGCGTTTGTAAGGCCGCCGCGTCGAAATAGCCGCGCGCCAGCGCCGCCGGATCGAGCAGGATATCGCGCGCGTAGTCGCGCAGGTCCTCGCGGAACCAGCGCCCGACCGGCACGCCGAAACCGTGCTTTTTGCGGTGGATGATATCGTCCGGCAGGATTCCGGCAGCGGCCTGTTTCAGGATGTGCTTGGTTTCGTCCCCCCGCAGCTTGAGATTGGACGGTATCCGCGCGGCGAACTCGACCAGCTTGTGATCGAGGAACGGGGCGCGCGCCTCCAATGATGGGGCCATGCTCGACCGGTCGGCTTTGATCAGCAGGTCGTCGGGCAGATAGGTCGTCAGGTTGACATCGAGCAGTTGCGCGGTGAAGTCACGCGGATCATGGGCGTCAAACAGCGCAGCGAAATGCGCGCTGGGCATGATATCGGGGGCGTGTGCCAGCAGCGCCGTGATCAGGTCATCGTCGAACAGCCGCACCCAGGAGAAATACGCCTCAGCGGGCGGCAGCGTGGCCCCCTCAACGAAGCGGCGTCCGCGCTGGATAACGCCCCGGTACGAGGTCGATTCGGGTAGCAGGCGCAGCGCCGCCGCGATCCCGCCCCGCAGCGCTCCCGGCAGCTTGCGATAGCGGGCGGCGAGGTTCGCGGCGTGGAAGCGCTCGTACCCGGCGAACAGTTCGTCGCCACCGTCGCCGGAGAGCGCCACCGTCACGTGCTCGCGCGTGTGCTTGCTGACGAGATAGGTCGGGATGGCGGACGAGTCCGCGAACGGCTGGTCGTGGTGCCAGACCAGGAACGGCAGCAGCGCGATCGCGTCCGGCTCGACGATGAATTCGCAGTGATCGGTACCCAGGTGTTCGGCGACGCGGCGCGCGTGCGCGGTTTCGTCGTAGGACGGCTCGCCGCTGAACCCGATGGCGAAGGTCTTGACGCGCGCCGTCATGTGGCGCTGCATGTAGGCGACGATCAGGCTGCTGTCTAATCCGCCGCTGAGAAATGCGCCCAGTGGCACATCACTGAGCAGCCGCAGCCGGACGGCTTCTTCGAGCGTGGCGCGCAGTTCGTCCAGGTAATCGCCCACCTGCGCGCCGGGATCGGCGGCGGCGAACGGCGGTGGAGTCCAGTAGGCGCGCTGCGTGATCGTCCCATCGCGCCAGATCAGCACGTGGCCCGGTGGCAGCATGTGAATGCCTGCGAAGAACGTATCCGGCGCGGGCACGTAGCCGTAAGACAGGACAAACGGGACTTGTTCGCGGGCGGGCTGGCGCGGCACGTCGGGATGGCGCAGCAGCGCCTTGATCTCCGAGCCGAAGACCAGCCGCGCGCCGCTGTGATGGTAATACAGCGGCTTCTGGCCCATGCGGTCGCGGGCCAGCACCAGCGTGCGGTTGGGCGCATCCCACAGCGCCAGCGCGAACATGCCGCGCAGGTGTGCCAGGAAGTCGATCCCGTGCCGTTCGTAGAGCGCGATCACGGTTTCGGCGTCGGAATTCGACCGGAAGGTGACGCCCTGCGATTCCAATGTGCGGCGCAGTTCGGGATAATTGTAGACCTCGCCGTTGTAGGCCATCGTGATCGTCCCGGTGGCGTTCTGCATTGGCAGCGCGCCAGAGGGCGAGAGGTCGAGGATCGCGAGACGGCGGTTGGCTAATCCGCACGGCGGGTTAATAATCGCCGCGCCCTGGTCCGGCCCGCGATGCGTCAAGGTGGCGTTCATCGCGTCGAGTACGGCAGGATCGACCGGCGCGCCGTCCAGGTTGAGGATTCCGCAAATGCCGCACATCAGCCGTGCCGCTCCAGGGAATGGTACACGTCGAGCGTGTTCTCGACCATCGCGTCAACCGTGAACTGCGTGTGCAGGCGTGCGTATCCGGCTGCGCCGCGTGACCGGCGCGCGTCAGAGTCGGTGAGCGCCTCATACAGCGCGGCGGCGATGGCGTCCGCGTCGCGCGGCGGGACGAGCCAGCCGGTTTCACCGCCGGCGATCACTTCCGGGATCGCGCTCACCTGTGTGCTGATCACCGGCAGCCGGTGCGCCATCGCTTCCAGGAACACCAGCCCGAAGCCCTCCCACAGCGACGGCGCGAGGAACACGTCCAGCGCGGCGAAAATAGCGTGCGGGTTGCCTCGCCAGCCGAGAAAATGCACACGCCCGTCGAGGTTGAGCGCGTCGGTTTCGGCTTCCAGCGCAGCGCGCAGCTTGCCCTCCCCCGCGATCACGTAGTGGGCCTGCGGCACGCGCGCCGCAATCTGCGCGAATCCGCGCAGCCCGTAGATCAGCCCCTTCTGTTCGATCAGGCGGCAGATCGAACCCACCAGCAAGGCGTTATTGGACAGGTTCAGTTCGCGGCACAGGTTCGCGCGGGCGTCGGGATAGGCGGGAATATGCGCCGGGTCGAGTCCGTAATGCACGGTGTGGACACGTTCCGCGCGCGCGCCTTCGACGCGGATCGAGAACTGTCGGATTGCTTCCGAGATCGCAATGCCGCGATCCGTGCGCGCCCACAACCAGCGGTGCAGCAGGCGCAGCGGCAGCTTGCGGCGAAACTGGTCATCGTTGTGGCGCGAACTGATCACATAGGGCACGCCCGCGCGTCGTGCCGCCGGGATGCCGTAGAGATCGGCATGAATCAGGTGGGTATGCACGGCATCGGGCTGCGCGGCGCGGAACTGCTGCGCAAGCTGTCCCCAGAGCGCGCGATCAAAATGCCCGTGTATGGGGATGCGCTCGACCGGGATATCCAGCGCCGCCGCGCGCTCTACGATATCCGGCACCGGGTTATCCGGTTCCACCAGAATCCACAGCCGCGCGTCCAGACCGCGCGCGTGCAAACCGGGCAGCAGCACCAGCAAATGGCCTTCTGATCCCGCCGCACCGGTCATTTTGGACAGGTGGATGACCCGCTGAATCGCCATTGGGTTAGCGGGTGTTATCTTTGTACCATGCCAGCGTGCGCGCGAGGCCTTCATCGAACGGAACCACCGCGTCGAAGTCGAGCAGTTTACGCGCTTTTCCGATGTCGGCGCGCGAGTGGCGGATATCACCAGGGCGCGGATCGGTGAAAACGGGTTCGATGGTTGTGCCCAGCAGCGCGTTAAGCTGATCGATCATTTCCAACAGGTTGATGTTGCCGCCTAACGCGATGTTGAACACTTCCCCCGCGACTCCGGGGGTGTGGCAGGCCAGCATATTGCCGTGTACCACATTATCGATGTAGGTGAAATCGCGCGATTGCAGCCCGTCACCTTCGACCATAGGCGG
>CAZMNL010000430.1:0-3367 GCA_964567525.1 uncultured Anaerolineaceae bacterium | reverse complement strand
CAGCGACCTATGAGCGGGGCGAACGCGGCGCACACGATCTGCACGTCCGGCGTCAGATGCGCATCAAGGTGTTCATTGCGCCGTTCGGAGAGGGCTACGAGAGCCAGATCGAGCGCGACCTGACGCCTTTGCTGACGGCGATTCCCGACGAACTGGCACAATGGCCACGCCTCCTACTGGAGACGAAGCACAGTTTCGCGCTGGACCTCGACCGGGGCGGCGATGAAGGTCTCGCGCGCCTTGTCTACGCAAAGACCGAGTACGGTGGCACGATTGTCACCGTTCATACCATCACGGATGACGTGGTGGAACCCATCGTGTGAGGTGAAAGATGGCACTTGTCAAACAGTCTACGGGCAACTACGCCCGCTCGGTCCACTACGGGGTGGTGACCGGCGGCTACTTCACCAGCGTGACCGGCACACCGCCCGCTGCGGGCAATGCGGCGGGCGCAGCGCTGGCGAAACTCGACCTGGTGAAGAACTTCCCCTTTGCGGTGGTGGACCCCGACACGCCACAGCAGAAGGGCGACGGCGGGGCCGGGGTGCGCTTCATCAACAAGCCCACCGACCTGCCCGAATCCGACATCACGTTTGGCACGGGCGACCTGACGTTCCAGGCGCTGGTGCAGTCGATGAAGGTCGTCGCTAAGGGGCACATCGCCATGACGCCCGGCCAGCCGTACAACCCGCAGTTCCGCGACGTGTGCTTCCTGGTGCAGTCGCCGTCCAAAGTGCGCGACGGCAGCGCTGACCAGAACGCGGAGATCTGGGAAGGCTACCTCATCCTCAAGACCAACGTCTACCCGCGCTTCCGCGACGGGTTCGACAGCGAGAGCCTGCCCACCTACCAGTACAAGCTGGTGGGCAACTACGCGACCCAGGCCCCCTGGGGCGAGGCGTTCTCCACCGGCGTGTGGGGCGACACGGAAATGGTGTTCATCCCCTTCATCGCGCCCTACCCGATGATGCTGCAAACCTGGGTGCTGGACGGCAGCGAGACGGTCTTCGACCTGGCGCACCAACTGGCCGACAACAGCGCGGACGTGCTGCACGTGTGGCGCAATGGCACCGCGCTCACCTGGGTCGCAGAGACCCCGGGCGCGCTGGAGTTCGAAGCCAGCCCGGTGACCAACAACATCACGCTGGGCGCGGAGGGCACGGACGGCGACCTGCTGCACGCCTTCTACGCCTGCACCGGCGGCTAGGAGGCGAGATGCACCTGGAAACGACACGGACGGTGCGCGGCGTGACCTTCACCGTGCGCGGGGCGCAGCGCCAGACGCTGCGCTTCCGGCACTTCGCCGCCACGCTGGGCGTGGACCCGCAGGACCAGAGCGACCTGGGGGGCGCGCGCTTCGACTTCTGTTACATCGCGGGCCACCTGACGGCGCTGGACGGGGCGGCCTGGCAGCCGCCGGAGACCGGGGCGAGCAAAAAGGCGCTGGCCCAATCCTTCGAAGACTTCCTGGACGCGCTGCCGCAGGCGGTGACGGCGGCCATGCTGGACGCGATTGCGGCCCTGTACGTGCCGCTGAGCAGCGCGGAAGAGCGGCCCGACGAGACGCTGACGCCGGAGCAGGTCGCGGACCCAAACTGACGGCGCGGCGCGAGGCTTACCAGCGCCGCGTCTTTGAACAGATCGAGCAGTTTGCCCGGTCGCGCCTGGACCCGGACTACGACGTGCCGGAGCCGGACGACTGGGACTTCACCGGGCTGTACATCCCCACTGACGATGCCTTCGAACTCTGGCAGCAGTGGGAGCACAGCGGCGTGATGCCGGAGCCGGGCGGGTACTTCGACCAGCCGCACTGGTGGCGGCACCTGGTCCACGCCTTCCGGCGCATCTACCAGATTAAGGCCTGGCAGGTCCGGGCCGAGTTACGAGACAGGCGCAATGGCTGAGGATACGGTACGCCGCCAACTGATCCAGATCGACACCGACCAGGCCGCCGCCCGGCGCACGCGGCAGGCGGCAGCCCAGATTCGGGCGCGCCTGGACGAGACGCGCGCCACCGTGCGCGACCTGGGCCGCGAGCTGGGTTTCACCGGCGACCGGCTGGCGAAGTACGGCACGGGCGCGGCGCAGGTCGGGGACCGCATCGACCACCTGGAGCGCAGCCTGGATGAGGCGCGCCAGGTGGCCCTGGACGTGGACCGCGCGCTGGAGAATATCGACAGCCCCGGCCTGGACGAGACGCGCCGGGCCGCCCTTGAAGCGGGCCAGGCACTCGATGCAATGGCGACACCGCGTACCGTACAGGTCGACATGCCAGATCGCGCGGCGCTGGAACGCGCGCGGCTGTACGGCGACGTGGAGAGCCGCACGCGCGCCATTACCGGCGCTATCGGCTACGTCGGCGGCGAGAGCATCGAGCGCACGGTCAACATCGGGGCGGAGTTGCTGGCCGTCAACGAGGCGGCGGGCCTGCTGCGCCAGGAACTGCCAAAATTGTTCGATAACTTGAATATCACCAAAGGTAGCGTGGCGCTAATGGCCGCCGGGATCGTGGCAGTAGGGGCGGCGGCACTGATTGCTAAAGATCAGCTCGGCGAGTGGGGTGCTGCCGCCGATGAAGCGCGCCAGCGTGTTGAGGGACAAACACAAGCCCTACGCAATTACCACGATTTTATTGGCACGGCTACACGCGACGAACTAAAGGAACGCATCGACGAGGTCGCACAGCGACGGCAGGCCAATGGGCAGATGATGGCGGACCTGCAAGAGCTTCAACTGCTCATTCAGCAGGGCGTTGACGTGGGTGATCAGGCCAGTCTCACAGATCGCGCAGCGGAAGGGGCCGTGCGCGCTCTCGATGCACTGGCGCTGATGGGATTCGGACTAGATGAGGTCCAGGCCGCGATTAACGAAACAAGCGTTGCTATTAATCAAAATCAGATTGAGTTTAGTTTGCTGGTCGAAGCCTACGCCCAAGGTGCAACCGCAGCCAACGACGCTGCCGAACAGCAACGCATCGCAGCCGCCAGGCAGGTGGAAGCATTGCAGCGCGAAGCATCCTTACGCCTCGAAATAAGTGACTTATCACAGGACCAGATACGCGCCCGCATGGACCAGATCGAGGCCGAGCGGCGCATCAACCGCCAACTCATCGATGCACTGGAACCGCTGGCCGCGACCTCGGACGAGGCCAGGGCCGCACTCGAAACTGCTCGCGATGCCGAAGCGGTCTTCGCCCAGGAAACACAACTACTCGAAAGCCGCCTACTGCAAACTGGCGACGAGATGGGGACGTTTGCGCAGCGCCTTGCTGTCACTATCGGTAACGCCGGTACGGACGCACTGCGGGCACTCAATCGTCTGGACCTTGACCCGGCGATCATACAGGCCAACGAGCGCAGCGCTGAAC
>CAZMNL010000429.1:0-3367 GCA_964567525.1 uncultured Anaerolineaceae bacterium | reverse complement strand
GAGACGTTCCGCCTCGCTGAACGCTCGGCGAAACTATGGAGAGGGGGACTTTCCCACGACCGTCTCCCACTCTTCAACGCTGGTGCAGCAAGCGCACGATTTGCCCTATGGCCTTCATTTTACAGCGTCTCGTCGGGATCAAGCGGCAGCATCGAAAGGCCGCTGATCACTTTCGGGTAGAAGTCGGTGCTTTTCTGCGGCATCTTCTCGCCCTGACCGGCGATGGCCTTGATCTGCTCCATGCGGGTCGCGCTGACAAAAAACACAAAGTTGCCCTGGCCGCTGTCTACGTTGCTGACGGCGAGCTGCGGATCGCGGTGGTAGCGGATCATGGTCTTGTCCTCGATGCCGTGCGCGGGCACGCCCGCGACCTGTTCCAGCAGCACCTGGTGCAGCACGCTGACGGCGAGTGATTTCCAGTCGGACGAGTGATCAGCTTCGATCAGGTCATCCGGCGTGATGCCGGTCTTGAGCACGAGTACCTTAAAGCCGGTATCCGCGTCGCCGTAAAAGCCGAAGGCGTGCCCTTGTGGGTGTGCGTTGATCGATTGCAGCGTGGCGTCGAGGTCTTTGGCGGGCAGGATGGCGAAGTGTTCGCGGGCGCGTTCGAGAATCTCGGCGGGGGTGCTGCCGGTGAAGTTGCAGATCTCGCGGTGAGTGGGCAGCACCACCAGCCCCGGATCGTCCATGCTGACGAGCGTGGCTTGCACAAAGTTGAACGCGGCGGTATCGGGCGCGTCAGGATGTTGGGCGCGCTGTTCGTCGCGGTAGGTCAGGCCCGTGCCGTAGCGGTGGTGTCCGTCGGCGATGATCAGGTTGCGCTTGGGTTCGAGTTCCGTTTCGATCTTGTTCAGGATTTGGGGATCAGCGATGATCCAGACGCGCTGGCGCACGTCGCTTTCCCAGATTTCCACAATGTCGAGATCGGGTTCGCGGTCGCCGATGGCTTCGCGGATCAGGGCGTTAACTTTGTTTTCCTCGTCGGGGTAGAGGATGAAAATCTGCTCAGTGTTGGCCTGCATGGTACGCAGCAGGCGCAGGCGATCTTCCTTTGGGCCAGCGTGGGTGCGCTCGTGGGGCAGGATCACGCCCTCGTCAAAATCGACCAGTTGCACGGCGGCGATCAGGCCCAGGCGCGTGTAGGCTTCTTCTCCGACGGTGAAGGTTTGCTCGTAGGCGAGAAACACGGGTTGATCAGCGCGGATCAGCGCGCCCTCGGCGCGCCACTGGTCATAGTAGGCTTTGGCGCGGGTGTAGACATTCGGCCCGGCGGGGTGGGTGGGTTGGTCGCCGGGTTCGTCCTGGCCCTGGATGATGCGCACGACGTTATACGGGCTGAGTTCGTAATATTTTTGCTGTAGTTCCCCGGTGATGCGATCATAGGGTTGGGCGACGACGGCTTCCATGTTTTCGAAGCGGGCCGGGTTGTAACGGATGGCGCGAAAAGATTTAACGACAGCCATGTAAAATTATCCTCCAAATACGGTACGGTAACGTGTATTTCGGGCGGGGCAGTGGCCTGCGATCCCGCGCTGGCGATTGTACCAGTACACGCGCGGGCTGGCGAGAGGTGTTTAGCCGCGCGATGGGACATCAGGGGGAATTGTTCGATTTGCAAAGCTGGTATACAGTTAAGCTAACTCGCATGTCGGCAAAGTTGATCGCTGATCAATTTGTGAATGGCATTGTTAGCGAAACTGTACTATAGTGTACACGGACATCATGTCACCACTCGAAGGAGGCATAGTTATGCAGCATGTGCGGCGACTGGTAGCGGTTGTTCTGGTGGTGTTGTTGCTGGCGATCCCGGCGACAGCGCTCGCCCAGGATGGCGGCGGACAGGTCAAACATACGGTTCAGGCGGGTGAAAACCTGTTCCGAATCGCGTTGAAGTACGGTACGACGGTTGATGCTATCGTTAAGGCCAATAATATTACCAATCCGAATGTGATTCTGGTCGGGCAGGAACTGGTGATCCCGAACCCTGCGGTGACGCCGACGGCGCAGCCGCCCGGCACTGTGACGCCGACCACACCCTCGGCGACCGTGACTCCGCAGCCACCCCCACAAGAAGTGGTGCATGTGGTGCAGCCCGGCGAAAACCTGTTCCGCGTGGCGCTCAAGTACAACCTGCTGACGTCGATTGTGGCGGCGTATAACGGGATCGAGAATCCGAGCCTGATTTTCGTCGGGCAGCGGATCCGTATTCCGTTGGGGCAGACGGCAGCCAATGTGCAGCGGCCCACCGCAACCCCGACGCCTGATCCTGACGCGACCGAAACAGAAACGCCCGACACGACGGCTCCACCGCCCAACGATGCGTCGAACGTGAGTTTTGCCTACGCTATCCAGGTACACCTGCCGAACCAGGATATGGGCAGCGTCATTCAGCGCGTGCAAGACCTGGAAATGACATGGGTCAAGCAGCTGATTGAATGGGCGCTGTACGAGCCGGTGGCGGGGAATGTGAACTGGGCACCGATTGACGAAATGGTGCAGGCGATGGACGGTGCGGGCCTTAATATCCTGCTCAGCGTGACTTCGGCCCCGGCCTGGGCGCGTGAATCCGATCAGGAAAAGGGTCCACCGAAAGACTACCAGACCTACGCGAACTTCGTCGGGCAGCTTGCGGCGCGTTATGCCGGGACAGTGGACGCTTACGAAATCTGGAACGAGCAGAATCTACGCCGTGAGTGGAACACGCCGAACGGCATCAGCGCGGCGAGCTATGTTGAACTGCTGCGGCTGGCTTACACCGCGATCAAGAATGCGGACGCTGAAGCAATTGTCGTGTCCGGCGGGTTGGCCCCGACCGGTTTCAACGACGGTGTGAACGCCATCGACGACCGCGTATACCTGCGGCAGATGTACGCGGCGGGCGTGGGCGACTGGTCGGACGCCATCGGCGCGCACCCCAACGGCTGGGCGAATCCGCCGGACAGCGTGTGCTGCCGCAACAACCGGCCCGCCGTGCCCGGCTGGGATGATCACCCCAGTTTCTTCTTCAAGCAAACGCTGGCGGACTACCGCGAGATCATGGTGGCGAATGGCGACAGCGGTACGTATATCTGGCCGACCGAGTTTGGTTGGGGGTCGAATGACGGGTTGAATGTCGAGCCGTCGCCGGATTACGCCTTTGTCGCGTACACCAGCCTGGATGAGCAGGCGTCGTATGTGCTGCGCGGCTACCAGCTTGGGAGCGAGTTGGGGTATGTCGGGCCGATGTTCCTCTGGAATCTGAACTTCTGCCCGGTCGTGGGGCAGACGGGCGAGCAGTGCCTCTGGAGCCTGCTGGACCCGGCGGGCAACCCGCGCCCCGCTTACCTGGCGTTGGAAGATTTGCAGAAGTAACGCCGCGTAGTTCCTG
>CAZMNL010000428.1:0-3367 GCA_964567525.1 uncultured Anaerolineaceae bacterium | reverse complement strand
GGGCGGCGGCTGCTCCTCCGGGCGCTCGTGGGCGAGGAGCGCTCCTGGGATCCCGCGCGCAGCCAGTTCGTTGAACACTTTTGCGGCGGCCTCTTTGTTATTACCCAGCCGCGCCAACACCAAACGCCGCGCGTGGACGATGCGCCCAGTATCGCCGGACGCCACCGCACGCTTAGCCATCGTGATCAGTTTTTCGGCCTCGCCACGAATGGCGCGGGCCTTTGCTTCCGTCGTCTTGATTTGCTCGTGCAGGAACAGGTCTTTGATCAGGTTGCGCCGCAGCGCCTTACGATGATCCTTGCTCCGACCGAGCCTCTTGCCTGCTACATTGTGTCGCATAACGGCCAGATTCCTCGTCGTTAGCTGCCCGCGAAGATGTCATGCTCTTCGGACAGATAATTCTTCTCTTTGAGCCGGGTCACAAGCTCGTCCAGCGACTTTTCACCAAAGTTGCGAATGGCGAGCATCGCATCGGGACCACGCTCCAGCATTTCCAGCACCTCGCCCACATTGGTGATCCCGGTGCGTTTCAGCGAGTTGAACACGCGCACGCTCAGGTCCAGCGTTTCGATGGGCGTCTCGTAGGTTTCGGGCGGCAGGGCGTTGGGGTCCGGCTCTTCCACTTCTTCAACCGGCGGCATGAGCGATTCTTCGCTGACCCCGGCCATGATAATCAAGTGCTTCATCAGGATTTCCGCCGCGCTGCTCATCGCCTCTTCGGGGCGAATGGCACCATCGGTCCAGATTTCCAGGATCAGCTTATCGTAGTTGGTGCGCTGGCCCACGCGCGCGCGCTCCACGTCGTAGTTCACGCGGCGGATAGGGCTGAAGATCGCGTCTACCGGCAGTTCGCCAATCGGCAACCGGCCACGCTCTTCGCCGGGCGAGAACCCGCGCCCACTTTGCACGGTGAATTCGACTTCGAGCTGCGTGTTGTCCGAGTCCGCCGTGAACAGGTACAGGTCAGGGTTGATGATCTCGACTTCAGCCGGACACACAATATCCGCTGCCGTGACCGTACCTTCACCATGTACTTCCAGGCGCAGCCGGGCCGATTCCGCGTCGAAGAGTTTGACGCGCAGTTGCTTGACCTGCAAGATCAACTGGGTCATATCTTCCTTGACGTTGGGAATCGCCGAAAATTCGTGATGAACACCCGATACGCGGACTGACGTAACTGCCGCGCCCGACAAGGACGAGAGCAGCACGCGCCGGAGCGCGTTACCGATAGTAATCCCGTACCCCTGCTCAAGCGGGCTGATGATGAAACGCCCGTACTTTTGAGAGGTGGCGTCCCCTTCAACTTTCGGCAACACCATGTTATTCGTAACCACGTCCCCTCCTTTTAGATGGGACTAACGACTGTGGACCAGTGAGCAGCACTAGCGGGAGTAGTATTCCACAATCAGTTGTTCGTTCAGTGGGATGTCAACGTCGCGGCGTTCCGGTTCGCGGTTGACAGTACCCTTCATCGTGCCCATATCCAGCGACAGCCATTCGGGTGCCGGGGGGCGTTCTTCCATGTAGGCGCGCAGTTCCTTGAAATAGGCCCGCTTCATGCTGCCCTGGCGGATGCCAATTTCGTCGCCCGGACGCACAATATACGACGGGATATCGGTACGGCGACCGTTAACCACAATGTGTCCATGCTGGACTAATTGGCGGGCATGGGCGCGCGAATCGGCCCACCCCAGACGATAGACCACGTTGTCCAGGCGGCTTTCGAGAATTGACAGCAGGTTCGAGCCGGTCAGACCGGGGCGGCGCAGGGCGTCCTGGAAATAACGCCGGAACTGGCGTTCCATCAGCCCGTAGATACGACGCGCTTTTTGTTTTTCGCGCAACTGCAAGGAATAGTCAGACGCACGCCCGCGCCGGAACTGGGCATCTTTGCCATGCTGTCCAGGGGGATAGCTGCGGCGTTCCACCGAGCATTTCGGCGACAGACACCGCGTACCTTTGAGGTAGAGTTTTTCGCCTTCACGGCGACAGAGCTTACAGACAGGTCCTGTATAACGTGCCATTGTTACCTGGCTTCCTCCACACCTAGGACAAGTGTGTTTACACCACTCGCCTATTCACTTATCAAAATCCGGCTCACCGCCGGTGACCGCGGCCCACAAGGAGTGGCCCGCCGCGAGCGGTAAGCGGCGAACGATTTAGACGCGCCGCTTCTTGGGTGGGCGCACCCCGTTATGCGGGATGGGCGTCACATCGGTGATCGAGCGCACCTTCAACCCGCTGGCCTGGATAGCGCGGATCGCAGCTTCGCGGCCCGGCCCTGGCCCCTTGACGAACACATCCACTTCCTGCATACCGTGTTCTTTGGCGTTTTCAGATGCCTGCTGAGCGACCATACGCGCGGCGTATGGCGTGCTCTTGCGGCTGCCCTTAAACCCGGCTGTGCCGGCGCTGGCCCAGGCTACCACGTTCCCCTGCTGATCGCTCATCGAGACAAGCGTGTTGTTGAACGTAGCATGCACATGTGCCTGCCCGTAAGGGATGTTCTTCCGTATCTTACGCGGACCACGACGTGGCCCTCTCCTACGTCCCATTCCTTGACTTCTCCTAAATGACTATCACCTGGCTACCAGCATTACAACACGGCCCCGGCGATGTGAAGTTACTTCAACAGCCGCCCGTGCCGTGTTTGCTGGCAGCAGTGGTACGCGGCGCGAACCAGCACAGGAAAAAGCGACGCAGCCTTATTTCTTCTTCGCCCCGCGACGACGACCACGCCCGGCAACCGTCTTTTTCGGTCCCTTACGTGTGCGCGCGTTGGTCTTGGTCCGCTGTCCATTAACCGGAAGATTCCGGCGGTGGCGCAGCCCGCGATAGCTGCCGATTTCGATCAGGCGTTTGACGTTCATCTGCACTTCGCGGCGGAGTTCACCCTCTACGCGGAACTGACCAATACTCTCGCGCAGCTTGGCGACTTCGTCTTCCGACAGGTCTTGAACGCGCGTGTTCGGGTTGACACCGGATTCGCCCAAAATCTGCTTGCTGCGTGTGCGGCCAACGCCGTAAATGTAGGTGAGTGCCACTTCTACGCGCTTGTTACGCGGGAGATCAACACCCTCAATACGTGCCATTGGTTTGATTGCTCCTCGTTCTGCGGCGATGTTGAGATACAATCGCCGGACGGAATAGGTATTTTAGCGAAAAGCGCCCGCCTTGACCAGGGTGCATTTCCGTTCCCGGCGCCGACATGACGGCCTGGATCCAGACCTATGCCGAGCTCGCCGGCCTCCCGATCGACGAGACGAAGCTTCGATACTACACGGTGAAGTCGATGCTGATCACGCCTCTCGCGCTGGCGGGCGTGGTCCAGAACATGGCTCCCCAGACCGACCACGCGGAGTGGTTC
>CAZMNL010000427.1:3052-3370 GCA_964567525.1 uncultured Anaerolineaceae bacterium | reverse complement strand
ATATAAGGCCATCCTGTGCCTGCCGCTGCCGCACCTCTCAAAGTATCCGTCAGAGCAAGTTTGAGGAAATCCTGAATGTGGATGTCATCAATCTCATGTTTAATAAACTCGCGTAGGATATAGAGCACCTTTAAATCGAGCGCATGATAACATTTGTGGACGAGTTCAGGAAAAGCATCCTGGGTCGTGACATTATCGATCTGGCTGCTAACAGCATTTTTGATTTTGAGCAGTATACGTTCAATGATCCAACCGAGTTGATCCAGATCATATTCCCAAAAAAGTTTAACCTGAGCAACCCAGTGAACGAAAGAATGC
>CAZMNL010000427.1:0-3042 GCA_964567525.1 uncultured Anaerolineaceae bacterium | reverse complement strand
GTTGTTTCGCACATAACAACGTTGTTCCCGTTCCTGAGAACGGATCATAAACCCAGTCGTTCGGTGTAATATCGAATAAATCGAAACTTTCAAAAACGAATTTGTATGAATAGCCTGCCGGATAACGAAACCAACGATGTATCGGCGCGCGCATAGAATCCCGGAAAGTACCCAAATCTCTGCCAGTATAATAATCGCCGTTCTCTGTCGCTAGCTGAGGAGTGTCATTGTTGTTGGGTTGTGGGAAAAGCGACAGTTGTTGATAGTCTGACAAGGATTAGCCCCTTCCACCTGGTGAAGTTACTTGTTTTTAGAAGGTAAGTATAACCATGGTGCCTGATCAGCGCTTCCTACGATACTGGCGCAATTGCGTTTCGTACACCTATTCATTGGCTACGGATACGGCGCGACCCAGTATTCCCCGCCGGAGCCGCTGGCGGTCCAGCCCTCGACGCCGCCCGCGCTGACCTTCCACCACGTGTAACCGTCGGCGCAGTGCGGGCCGCCCACCACCGAGAACACGGTCCCCTCTTCCAATGTGCCGATCTGCGCGCCGCTGATCGACGGCTGGCTGCGCAGCTTGTTCGGCAGGCCGGGCGTCACCTGTCCCTGCCCGCCCACCGCCAGGCGCAGCGGCGGCGCGCCGGGGCAGTTGTACGTCACCGGGTCGCTGGGTGGCGGCTCTTCCACGCCGCTATCATAAAGCACCTGCCGCCACAGTTCGTAGAGCATTTGCAGCGTGATCAGGTTGCGCATCACATAGCCGGACTCCAGGTGCGACTCATCAAAGACCGCATAGCGCCCGTCGAACGGTTCGGAGGGATGCCCGCCGTCCCCGCTGAGGCCGACATTCGGCAGCGTCAGCATTACGTCGTGATAGTTGATCAGCGGGACATCGTACTGCCGCGCCACCGCCGCAACGTGCGCCGCCATCTGATCGACCACCGCATCGCGCCAGGGTTCGAAGCGCATCGGCGGGATCATCGTCAGCACCGGGATCACGCCCATGTCGATCGATATCTGCACGATGGTTTCCAGGTTGGCGCGATACTGTTCGATGGTGATGCCGCCTTCGCTGTCCACCGTGCCGAGCATAATGATCGCTACTGCCGGTTTCGCGGTGCGATACTCGCACACCAGCGGAGTCTCGTCCGCACGGCACAGCGGTGAACTGCTGTAGCCCGGTGTCAGCATCCGGTAGGTAGTCCAGCCGGGTTCCGCAGCCAGCGAGCGCGCGTTAAACGAATTCTCGCCGCGCGCGTTCGGCCCCCGGAAGAAATACACGGCGGGTTGCAGGGAGCTGTACGCGCCGAGATCGTAGTACCCCGCAAAGTCATTCATGAACGCATGGTAAAACGTGATGCTGTCGCCGACCTTCGAGAACACGTTGGCGCGGTTGCCCATCGCCTGCCCCTTGAGGAAAATCTGGCGCGCGTTGGCCGAAATGCCGGAGATCACGTCAATGCCGCCCGGCCCCGGCCCAACGGTGGGCGGCGCGATGGCGGTCGGCAGATTGTCCGCCGTGCCGGTGATCGGCAGCGTGTTCAGGTCGATGTTGGTGCTCACGTACTGCGCGGACACCCACCCGCTGGACCCGTTCGCCAGCCGGACCTGCACCCAGGCGTTATCCGCCGTGCGCCCGATGAGCGTCAGCGGCGTATTGGCGTCCAGCGTGGTCAGGACGTTACCGGCGGTCCCCGGCGCATCGCGCAGCCGCAGATTGCCGCAGGTCGGGCAGACCTGCGCGGCGGGCGGCGCGGAAGTCGGGGAGGCGGGCGGAGTCGCGCTCGCGGGCAGGGTGGGCGGCGGCGTGTACTGGATCACGGGCGTGAAGGTCGGCGGCTGGGCGTAAGCCGCCTGGACCGCCGTTGTCGCAGTGGGAGTCGCGCTGGCGCGCGGGGTCGGCGTGGCGGGTATGGCCGTGCGCGTAGCTGTGGGAATCGCCGTCCGCGTGGCCGTCGGAGTCGCGGTCAGCAGCGGAGTCGCGCTGGCCTGCGCCGTTGCCGTCTGCACTGCCGCAATCCGGATCGCGGTCTGGGCGAGATCGGGTGGCCTGGTGGCCGTCACCACCTGCGTAGGCGGCCCCTCCACCGCCGCGCCGGTCGGAGTCGCCGCCGTATCACGGATCGCAAAGGTGCAGCCGGTCAGCACGCCGACCGCCAGCAGCACCGCGAACATCCATCCATATTGATAGCGCACCATACCCTTGATCTCCCTTCGCTGTCGTGTGCCCCTCCCTATTATAGCGGGCCTGCGCCGACGTTGCAGGGCGAGGGATGTTTGACCTCATCCCGGCTCCGCGATCCTGACCGCGCGCGTGTGCAGCGTCTCCGGCACGTAGCGCCCGAAGATCAGCGCCGCGCCGAAGCCCGCCCCGGCCAGCGCCAGCGCCGCCGTTGAGAGCGCCAGCACATCCGCGACCGCCCCGACCACGAACGGCCCGCCCGCAAAGCCCAGGTCGCCGAGCAGGTGCCAGAGTCCCAGGAAGTCGCCGCGCCCCTCGTTCGGCGCGAGATCGCTGCTGAGCGTGAGCATCGTCCCCGCACTGATGCCGTTGCCCAGGCCGAGCAGCATCCCGACCGCCGCCAGCCCCGCAAAGCCGCCCGCCAGCGGGATCAGCGCCATGCCGATCCCCTGGATCACGAAGCTGGGCACAATCGCGTATTTGCGCCCGCGCCGGTCCATCAGCCAGCCCGCCGCCGGGAAGAACAGCAAATCCACGCCCCACGCCAGGCTCAGGATCAGGCCGATCTGGTTGACATCCAGGCCCAGCACGTCCGCCCCATACAGCGGCAGGATCGTGTTACGCCCGTTGCGTACAATCGCGGTCAGCATTTGCCCGCTGCCCGCCGCCAGCAGGATCGCGCGGTGGGCGCGGAAGATCGCCAGCAGGCCGCGGCCCAGGTGCGCCAGCCCCGCCGATCCGTGCGGCGCGCTCGAACGCTCCGGGCGCGTGAAGGCCAGCACGAATCCGAGCGCGACCACGCACAACAACCCCGTAACCAGAAACGGCGCTTCCAACCGGAAAACGTCCGCGATCTC
>CAZMNL010000426.1:0-3376 GCA_964567525.1 uncultured Anaerolineaceae bacterium | reverse complement strand
TGAGCGCGGTTTCCGGCGTTGACGTACACGACTACCGCGCGTTTATCGCGGCGCTGGAACAACGGCGTGCGTTCTTCAAGGACATGGGCGCGAAGGCCACCGATCACGCTGCGTTGACTCCGTATACGGAAAAGCTCAGCGACGAGCAAGCGGGCGCGATCTTTGCGCGTGCGCTCAAAGGCGAAGTGATCGCCGATGACGCGCGGCGCTTCACCGGGCACATGCTGATCGAGATGGCGCGCATGAGTACCGAAGACGGGCTGGTGATGCAGCTTCATGTCGGCTCGTGGCGCAACCATAACCCGCTGATCTTCGCGCACTTCGGGCGCGACATGGGCGCAGATATCCCGGTCCCGACTGAATTCACCCGTAACCTGCTGCCGCTGCTCAACGCCTACGGCAGCAACCTGCGCCTGTCGCTGATCCTGTTCACGCTGGACGAAACGACCTACGCGCGCGAACTCGCACCGCTGGCCGGGCACTATCCCGCGCTCAAACTGGGGCCGCCCTGGTGGTTCCACGACAGCCTGAACGGGATGGCGCGCTTCTTCGACCAGGTGATGGAAACTGCCGGGTTGTACAATACCGTCGGGTTTAATGACGATACGCGCGCGTTTCCGTCGATTGGTGCGCGCCACGACGTGTGGCGGCGCGCCAGCGCGAACTGGCTTGCCGGGCTGGTCGTGCGTGGCGTGATCGATATTACGGATGCCGAAGTAATGATGCGCGACCTGGCTTACGGGCTGGCGAAGCGCGGATACAACCTGTGAGGACTGCCATGCAGATCGAAGGTTTAAAACTTTATACAGACTCGCTCGTCGAGCAGGGCGGCACGGCTTACGCGCTGGCCCAGGACACCGAAACCGGCGAAAAGTGGCTGGTCGTCCAGGGCGACAACAGCGGGTTTGAGGGCAAACCCCATCCGGGCGGGGATGCGTTGGTTTGTCCGCTGACGGCAGCGAATGCCGCCGCCCTGCGCGCGCGCCTGCCCTGGCTCAAACCTGCGCCGCTGGGGATGCGCACCTCAGCGGGGTTCGGGGACCGGCTCGGTATCGCTACGCCGGGACACATCCTCTCTGTGAAAGTTACCGGTATCGCGCCAATCTTCGCGCAGCAGTCCGTGCGCGAGAATTCACGCACCGGGCGCACGCCGCAGCAGGTTGTCGATGAGGCGATGTGGGGCGTCTTCCAGGCCGGTTGGCGCGATCCCTGGGGCGCGGACGCCGATCACCTCAAGACCCCCGAAGACATTGACCGGTTTGTTGCGGCGGGGTATTCGTTCTTCACCGTCGATCCCGGCGAATATGTGGACAACGGCGCAGATACGGACAGTATCGACGTGCAGCGCGGCAAAGTTGACGCGCTGCCCTGGGATACGCTGCAAAGTTCGCGGCAAGACCTGGCACAGCGTTTCCTGAACCGCGAATTTGCGTTGGGGTCGCTTTCGCTGGTCTTCGACGAGGCGATCTTGCTGCGCGCGGCGGCGAAGTACGGGCGGGCGGTGGCGCACGTCGCCATGATGTACGCGCATCTCACGGGGCGCATGGTCGAGCGGGCGTTTGATTTCGAGATTTCGGTGGACGAAACCGACACGCCCACCGCGATCCACGAGCATTTTTATATCGCGGTGGAGTTGCAGCGGCTCGGCGTGCAGTGGGTCAGCATGGCCCCGCGTTTCATTGGGCGCTTTGAGAAGGGCGTGGACTTCATCGGCGACCTGGACGCGCTGGACGCCGATTTAGCCGGACACGCCGCTGTATTGCAGCACATCGGCGGCTATAAGCTGAGCCTGCATTCCGGCTCGGATAAATTCACCGTCTACCCGCTGGCGGTCAAGCACGCGCTGGGCGCGGTCCATCTGAAGACTGCCGGGACCAGCTACCTGGAGGCACTGCGCGTGTGGGCCGAGGTCGATCCGGCGATGTTCCGCACGATTCTCGACTTCGCGCGTGATCGTTACCCGACCGACCGCGCGACCTACCACGTATCGGCGCAGCTTGAGCACATCCCGCCGACCGACGAACTCGCCGACGATGAACTACCCGGCCTGCTGGACCAGTTCGACGCGCGGCAAGTGCTGCATGTGACCTTTGGTTCGGTGCTGGACCGGTACGGCGAGCAACTGCACGCCATGCTGCGCGCCAACGAATCCCGCTATCACGACGTGCTCAAAGGACACTTTGACCGTCACCTTGAATCGTTTATCGCACACGTAAAATAGGAGATACTCACATCGTGACGACTCCGCCAGCTAAAGCAGGCGGCTTCTCAGGCTACGCACGCCCCACCGGGCCACGTTAGCGCCTGAAGGCCCCGTCAACGCCTACCGCTGACAACCCGCTACCTGAAGTTGTGAAAGAGCCGCGTCCGGCAGGGTGCTGAGGCTATGATCCTGCTGTCACCAGGGCTATTGGACCGTATTACCCTACAGTTTATCAGTTTGTGTAGAAAGGAGCAAGGCGGTTTCCCCTGTCGCTAAAGACGACAGTCTCCACCGCCAATTCTTATGGAAATGCGTTATCCCTCACACCCGGATAAGGTCAAACATTTTAATACCGATCAACTGCGCGACGAGTTCCTGATCGAAAAGCTGTTCGTGGAGGGCAAAATCACGATGGTTTACACGCACATCGACCGCGCGATTGCCGGCGGCGCGTGCCCGGTGAACACCGCGCTGCCGCTGCCCGACGACGTGAAAGAACTGGGCACCGCGTTTTTCCTGGAACGGCGCGAGATGGGCGTGGTGAACGTCGGCGGTGCGGGCACGATCACGGTCGATGGCGAGTCGTTCCCGATGCAGAAGCTCGACGGGCTGTATATCGGCATGGGCGCCAAAGACGTGCAGTTCGCCAGCGATGACGCCGCGAAGCCCGCGCACTTCTACTTCATCAGCGCCCCGGCGCACGCGAGCTTTCCCACCACGCACATCCCGATCAGTGACGCGGAACCGGTCCACCTGGGCGATATCAGCAACTCCAACGAACGCACGATTTACAAGTTCATCCATCCCGACGGCGTAAAGAGCAGTCAACTCGTGATGGGCGTGACGCTGCTGGAGCCGAATAACATGTGGAACACCATGCCCGCGCATCTGCATTCGCGCCGCATGGAGATTTACTTCTACTTCGACATCGAAGGTGATAACGTGGTCTTCCACCTGATGGGCGATCCGGGTGAGACGCGCCATATCGTCATGCGTAACGAGCAAGCCGTGATCTCGCCAAGCTGGTCGATCCATGCCGGGATGGGCACGGGCAACTACGCGTTTATCTGGGCGATGGCGGGCGAAAACCAGTTGTTCACCGATATGGACGCTGTCACTATGAGCGATCTGCGGTAAACCACGATGAGCATTCTTGAGCAGTTTAAACTGGAT
>CAZMNL010000425.1:0-3385 GCA_964567525.1 uncultured Anaerolineaceae bacterium | reverse complement strand
ATCTCACACGCGCGATCAGCGGGCCGCTTTGCGGTCCAGCAGGTTTATAGCCCGACGAACGAACCGCAGGTTCGCGTGACCGTCGGGCGCAGGCCGATCCCCGCCCATTTTCATCTCTTCGTGGTGACGGTGCGACCGCCGGTCGCCGTGCGGTATGGGTAGCTCCTTCGAAAGCAGCGATAAGCGGTAAGCTTTAAGCCGTAAGCGAAAGGCAGAAAGCGACCGTAGGCCGTGTCATCTCACACGCGCGATCAGCGGGCCGCTTTGCGGTCCAGCAGGTTTATAGCCCGACGAACGAACCGCAGGTTCGCGTGACCGTCGGGCGCAGGCCGATCCCCGCCCATTTTCATCTCTTCGTGGTGACGGTGCGACCGCCGGTCGCCGTGCGGTATGGGTAGCTCCCCTACCCCCCCCTCTCCACACGCTGGAGAGGGGGGACGAGGCCCGCAAACATCAGCCGTTAAACGTGAACCCGCCAATCGTCACAGAGAACACGTCATCAAAGATCTGGTCGAACTCGGCGTCGGGCGCTTCGATCCAGAAGACGATATCCTGCCCACCCGCCGAGGTGGTGAAGAACGCGCCACCAATCGGCACGCCTTCCAGGTTGTAGCGGAAGACCACCACGTGCCACTCGCGCCCGCCGATGTAGAACGGCTCCGAAGCGAGCAGTTCGAAGGCATCCACCCCGGCCTGTAGCTGTTCCTGCCAGCCCTGCGCGATCACCGCGTTGCTCTGCCCGCTGGCCGGACCCGCGCCCAACCCGACAAACACGCGCTCGTCACTCGTCGGGCCGTAGATCGTCCAGCCGCCGCTGACCTCTTCCGCCCACGTCGCCGGAACCGGGAACGACACCAGCCCCTCGACCAGCGTCACCGTCTGCCAGGTGCTCTGGCCGACTTCGCTCTCCGTGTCGAAGAAGTTGATGGTGTCGATCAGGGCTTGCAGCGCTTCCTGCGCCGGGGCGGGATTCGCTGCCGGAGCGTCCAGGTCGAAAGCGTAGCCGACATTCTGGCTCGGCACGTAGATCGCAATCACCGCGCCGGTGCGCCCCTGCCCCCGGAAGTCATAGGTATAGTCGGTCACATAAGCCGGCAGCCCGCCGATCTCGACCGCGCGTTCCTGGATGATCGCCAGGTTATCCAGCGCGTTCCAACTGGCGCGGATCGCCGCGTCGGTTTCTTCCGCCGAACTCACATCCGTGTACGGGAACAGGCTCAGCACCGTGTCCGTCGCCAGGTCCGCCGTGAACAGCCGCTTGCCGTCCTCGGTAAAACGCGGGCGAATCCAACTCGACGGATACAGGAAGTTCACGCCATAGGTCAGGTCCGTATAGCCGCGCAGCGCGGGATCGAGTCCGTCGTTATTGACCTCGATCAGTGCATCGCCAAGCGTGTTGTCCCCGGCGACGTTTTCCGCCACGAAGCTGATCGAATAGGTGCCGCTGGGCGCGGGCACTTTGGTGAACGTCACACCCAGGTCGGCGGTCAGCGTCAGCGTGTCGCCCTGGCTGGAACCGCTTAACTGGTTGTTGGCGTCCAGCGTCAACCACTCCGGCGTGAAGGTGTCGCCCGTCTCAACCGGCAGTTGGAACGGCTGCAAGTTCCCGCTGGCGGTTTCGTTCATGCCCCACAGCGAAACTGCCGCGCGCGTGTTCAGGTCGAAGATCATCTGCGCCGGGACCACGTTCCCGCCGCGCACCGACTGGTAAAAGCCGTTGACCAGCGCGCGGTCGGGATTGTCACGGTTGGGGATCAGCAGCGCGTAGCTGCTCGCCGAACCGTCCGTCAGGATCGGGACTTCCGCTTCCCAGGTGAAGGTGCGCGTCGTCACCCCGTCGGACCAGTCCACGATATCCGCGCCAGAAGCCGTCGTCGTGCGCGAGATCAGGTAGTCGAAGTCCAGCACGATCCGCTGATCGGCATCGTCGTTGATGAAATACCCCACCGCGTAGTTCACCGCCAGGATGTCGCGCCCGGAGATATCCAGCACCACCACCGCCGGATCGTGGATACTCGCCACCTCCGGGTACACGCCGACGACATCCACCGTCGGGGCGTTGGTCACGACTTCGACAGCGGCCCCGTGAAAGACGTTGAGGAACTGGTACCACTGCCCCATCGCGGGCGAGACTTCGTCGGCGTAACGATCGATGAAATAGCTGAACACTTTGGGATTGATCGGGAAATAGATCGAGACACCGTGCGAACCGTCCAACGCCTGGACGTGATCCTCGTAGATCACGAACTGCTCAACCGCGCGCATGACGCCTTCCGCCGCCGCGTTGACTTCCTGCGACTGCGAAATCCCGGTCAGCAGGCCCACAAACTCGTACAGGTCCACCGACGACCAGAAGTCCTGCACCTGCGGATCGTTGAAACCGCCATACGAGATCGTGTTGTTGCGCGCGTCGGCAATCGCGCTGAGCACCGCGTTCGGATTCGCGGCCACCGCAGCGGAGAACCCATCGACGGCGCTGGTCATCTCCCCGATGCGGGCCAGGTCCACCGAAGCCAGCCCGTACACGTCCTGATCGCCGATCACTTCTTCCAGGAAGTACATGAAGTAATCGATCACGTGACGCGAGAGCGCCGCGCCATCCATCGACGGATTGCGCACCAGTTCGTCGAGCCACACGTAGAACCAGCCCGCGCCGGGTTCGTTTTCTTCGGAGCCGAGGCCGTAGCGCGCAAACGGCGCGATAGTCTGGTAGACCTCCAACTGCCCCATCAGGCACATATCAAAACCGATCACCTCAAACTCATCAAGGCCGGTTTCGCGCCGGATGCGTTCCAGCGCGGCCTGGAATTCGAGCAGGTCGATATCGTCGCCGGTGTCCTCGTCGCTGGACTGGCTGATCCACGCGCCGCCGTGATCCCACATCACCAGCATATACTTTTCGGCGGGGTAGTTCTGAATCCCCCAGATCGCAAAATCGGCCACCGTGCCGGCGTCCCCGGTATTGACTTCGCCCAGGTTCTCGATCACGGGCGAGGTGATGAAATCGGGGTTGTTATCCTGCTGGATGTAGTAGCGGCGCGTCTCGGTCCAGTCGCCGTCCCAGTCGGTATAACCCTCGGCACGGTCGATCTGCGCGACGATATTCACGTCCGGCGACGACCCGACCGCCTCCATCTCGTTCATATCTTGCAGCCCGGCAATTTCGAGATTATTGTCCGCAGCGATAAACACCAGCACGGTCCACTCGGCGACCGTCTGCGACTGCTGGGCCGGGTCCACCGGGGGCCGCGTCTCGCGGGTCGCCATCCACTCGCTTAACCAATCACGGGTACGGGTGAAGCGCTGTTCGAGCGCATCCTGCGAAACACGGTTACGCAGCCACGCGCTGTACTCAGACGGGCTGAGCATACCGGGGTCTGCGCCG
>CAZMNL010000424.1:0-3388 GCA_964567525.1 uncultured Anaerolineaceae bacterium | reverse complement strand
TCAAAGTTGAGCGTGTAGCCCGGTCCCCAGTTCAGATTCCCGGTGTTTTTAACGCGCCACGTCTTGGTGAAGGTCGTGCCGGGGGCCATCGGCTGATCGTCTTCGATGGTCACATCAGCGATGTAGATCGCGTTGTTCCGCCCGGCTGTGTGCGTTTCCGGTTCAGCGGGCGTCACCTTGATGCGCGTGAACAGAATCTCGCCGAAGAACTCGCCGTTGGCGTCGCGTATACGCCAATCGCTGAAGTGTGTACCGGTAGTGGGGGGGGCGGTCAGCACCAGCGAGACATCAGCCTGCTGCCTGGGTTGGCAGGCGGGCAGCGCGACATTGGTTTTGGTGGTCATGGCGTGGCCGTTCACGTGGCTGAGGACGAAGCCCGGTCCCCAGGGCACATCACCGTCATTTTCGATGCGCCACGTTTTCGTGAACGTTTGCCCGGCGGGAATCTCGGAATCGTCGGGAATGGTCAAATCACTGACAAAGCGGTAGCTGGCGGGCATAGGGGAGTCTCCTGTAGGTAGGTTAGCCGATGCAGGCGGTGAAACGTTAGGTGTGGACTAATGTTAGGGGAAAAGACGCGCGGGCACAACTTAAGGAAACGCCTCACAAACGGGGTGAGGCGTTGGGGTCTGTCAGTTCTGCGAGCGCGGCAGCCGTACCGCGCTCAGATTCGGGATCGTGTCGCGTTTGGCGTCGTGTGCGGTGTGCTGGAGTACGACCGGCAGCGTCAGCGTGAAGGTCGATCCTTCGCCGAACGTGCTTTTGACGTTCAACCGGCCCCCGTGCGCCTGCGCGATCCACTGCGCAATCGACAGCCCCAGGCCGGTGCCGCCCTGCGCCCGCGAGCGCGCCTTGTCCACGCGGTAGAAGCGGTCGAAGATGTGCGGCAGGTCTTCTTCGGGAATGCCGATGCCGGTATCCGTTACATCCACATGCACGGAGCCATCCACGCGGCGAATCCCCAGCGTGATCTTGCCGCCGTCCGGCGTGTACTTGATGCTGTTGGACACCAGGTTGAGCAGCAGTTGCTTGATGCGGTCGGGATCGCCCAGGACGTGCGCCTGGTCGATCTGGCCCACGCCCAGGGTGACTTTGTCTTCGCTGAGAATCTGCGCCTGGTTGTAAACTTCCAGCAGCAGCGTATCGATGGAAACGACCGTTTTTTCCAGCGAGAGCCGCCCCGCGTCCGCTTTGGCGAGCAGCAGCAGGTCCTCCACCAGCCGCGACATACGGCGCGCCTCGTCGTCGATGGCGTCGATCATCTCCGGCATAATCTCCGGGTCGTGCCCGTAGCGGCGCATCAGGTCCACATTGCCGCGAATCGTGGTCAGCGGCGTGCGCATCTCGTGCGACACGTCCGCGACAAAACGCCGCTGCACGTTGAACAACTGCTCCAGGCGGCCCAGCGTCTTGTTAAAAGTCCTGGTGAGCTGGCCCAGTTCGTCGTCCGGGCCAGAATACGGAATCCGGCGGCTGAGGTCGTCGGCTGCCGTGATCTGCTGCGCGGCCTGCGCGATGGTATCGACGGGTTGCAACGCCTGCCGGGTCAGGTAATCGCCCAGCAGCAGCGAGATCAGCAGCGTGAGCGTGCCGCCGATCAACATGATGCGCATCAGGCGGTCGATGGCGGCGTCCACCGTGCCCAGCGAGGACCCGGTTTGAATATAGCCGCGCACCGCGCCATTGATGATCAGCGGCTTGCTCAGCACGCGCAGGTGATGATCGTTGACCATCATATCACGCCACATTTGATTGTGGTTGCCGAAGGCGCTCGGATCGAGCGGGTCGCTGTAGCCGATGCTGAGCAGGTTCCAGGCGAAGTTATAGAGATAATGGCGGCCCGTGTTTTCGTCGTAGAGCCAGATTTGCCAGAACAGCCCCGGCGTATCCAGGTTGTTGATCGGCATCATCGAAAGCTGGCTGAGCGTTTCGCTGTCAAAGGCAGTGTTGGGCGTGGCAGGCACGGCCCCTAACATCGCCTCGGCGTGCAGGTCTTCGGCGGCTTTGATGAGGGTGTTATCCACCTGCGAGCGCAGCGTCCAGTTCAGGACGCTGAGCGTTGCCGCGCTGAAGACCAGCATGGCAATCGCCAGCAGGCTAGCATAGAGAAAGGTCAGGCGTGTACGGATTGTCATCAGGTTGCCAGTGACTTAAAATTGCTCAGGCAGGCGCACCGCATCTACTTGCAAGGCGCGCGCTGCGGGCTGCTGTGTTGGATCAATGGCACAATAGCGGCATGGTATCGTGCTATGAGAAGTGATCATAGCACGCGAAGGTTAGCGCCTGATGAGAGCACTCTACGAGTCCGCTGATTTTTATGACTATTTTGTTTTTGCGTACCGCGCAGTGCGTGACCTGTGCCCGTTATTCGTCGTCTTCGCGCAGCACGTAGCCCACCCCGCGCACGGTGTGAATCAGGCGCGGCTCGTCCCGTTCCTCGGATTTCTGGCGCAGATAACGCACGTACACCTCGATGATGTTGCTCTCGCCGCCGAAGTCGTAGCCCCACACGCGGTCAAAGATCAGTTCGCGCGTCAGCACGCGGCGCGGGTTGCGCATGAACAGTTCGAGCAGTTCGTACTCTTTGGCGGTCAGGTCGATATAGCGGTCGCCGCGCCGCGCGCGGTGCGTGCCGGTGTCCAGTTCCAAATCGCCGAAGCGCAGCACTTCCGGCACGGAGGACGGCTGCGCGCGCCGGAACAGCGCCCGGATACGCGCCAGCAGTTCGTCAAACTCAAACGGCTTGACCAGGTAATCATCGGCTCCGGCGTCCAGCCCTTCCACGCGGTCGTGGGTGTCCTCTTTGGCGGTCAGCATCAGGATCGGCAGATCGCCCGCCGCGCGCAGCCGCTTACAGACTTCCAGGCCGTCCATACCCGGCAGCATCCAGTCGAGGATCACGAGGTCGGGCGGTTGTTCGCGCGCCATGCTCAACCCGTTGCGCCCGTCGTGCGCCACGTCCACGCGGTAGCCCTCGTAGATCAGGCCGCGCTTGAGAAACTGCGCGATACGTTCTTCATCTTCAATCACCAGGATTCGCTTAGACATGTCTCCCCATCCTTTTTTAAGCGGTTAGCTGAAAGCAATTAGCCGCAGGCAAGTATTGTTCGTAGTTCGAGCGCGCTGGAAAGCTCTCTCCTTCAGGGAATTCAAGGGCGAACCGGGTAACGTCAATCTACGCGAGACTCGTAGGGGTGGGTTTCCAAACCCTCCCCTACAAAAACCGGCGACTGGTCGCCTGACGCGAACGTGTCCGCCCCTGAACTATCAGAGAGAGAGCCAGGTGCAGCGTGTGCGGCGCTAGTCCTGGCGCAGCGGCCCCCATTGCAGGTTGTATACCGGCGAAGGTCCGGCCAGGTCCGATGTGGCGTTATAATCCACATCGATC
>CAZMNL010000423.1:1142-3395 GCA_964567525.1 uncultured Anaerolineaceae bacterium | reverse complement strand
ATCATTTCAGCGAATCCATTGGCCGAAAGCATTTCCGATAACCCGACCGTTTTGACCACGCATGAGGGCATGTTCATTGAGCAGCGCCAGCGTGTGGTGAGGACTTCCCCCGCCGATACCTTTCAGGTGGTTTCCGGCGTGGGGGGCGAGCGCGGCTGGCCGAGTTTCAACTGGGCGTGGCGGCTGCGCGGCGTGCTGGATCGCGTGGTCGGCGGGGTCGGATTCCGGCGCGGGCGGCGTCACCCTGACGAACTGCGCGTCGGCGATGCGCTGGATTTCTGGCGTGTGGAGGCTGTCGAGCCGGATCATTTACTGCGTTTGCGCGCGGAGATGAAGGTTCCCGGTTTGGCGTGGTTGCAGTTCAAGGTTGAACCCACAGAGGACGGAAACACGCGATTGATACAGACGGCCTTCTTTGCCCCTAAGGGCTTGTTTGGTTTTCTCTACTGGTACGCGCTGTATCCCATGCACGGCCCGGTGTTTTCCAGCCTGATTCGCAAACTGGCCCAGCAAGCGGAACATCAAGCGCGCACCTGATCCGCGCTGATCGCTATCACACTCGTGAGGAGTATCACAACATGCCCCTTCGCAACTTCTACGCGCGCCTGGATGAGATTCTGAGCGCCGCCGGACTGGATGACCTCACCGGGCTGCAACTGCTTGACGCGCGGCACGTCGCCGCGCTGCACCATCCCCCGCTGAACCCGGATTTGCCGGCGGTGCTGGCGACGGAGTCCGATCCCGGTTCCGCGCCGCTGTGGGCGGATGTGCAGCGCGTGCTGCGCAACCAGTACCCCGCCGCGCACCCGGTTCAGATCGTTTTCCCGGCAGCGGACGCTGTGATCGCCGCTGAATACACGCTCGACGCGCTGGACAGCGCGCAGCCGGTTGCAGCGAATGAGGCTGGCGCGTGGTTTGCGGTGGTCGTACCGCCACTGCCCGTGATGAGCAGTTTTGAGCGTTTCCAGGAAACCATTGCACACCTGCGCGCGCCGGAGGGCTGCCCCTGGGATCGCAAGCAGACGCACCGTTCGCTGCGCCCCTACCTGCTGGAAGAAACCTACGAGGTCCTCGACGCGCTCGACTCTGGCAACCTGGACGATCTGCGCGAGGAACTCGGTGACCTGCTGCTACAGATCGTGCTGCACAGCCAGGTCGCGGTCGGCGCGGGCGAATTTAGCATGGCGGACGTGATCGCCACGATCAACGCCAAGATCATCCGGCGGCACCCGCACGTGTGGGGCGACGTGAGCGCCGAAGACGAGGACGCCGTCAAGGTCAACTGGGACCGGCTCAAGCAGGAGGAAAAGGGCGAAAACGGGCGCAAGTCGCGCCTGGACGGGGTCGCGCAGACGCTCCCGGCGCTCTCGCAGGCGTACAGCTACCAGGACCGCGCCGCGCGTGTGAAGTTCGACTGGGACACCATCGAACCAGTGATCGCCAAAATTCACGAGGAGATCGAAGAACTGCAAACCGCCCCCGACGCCGCATCCCGCGAGGGTGAACTGGGCGATTTGTTGTTCGCGGTGGTCAACTGGGCGCGCTGGTTAGGCATCGATCCGGAGTCGGCGCTGCGCGGCACGAACGCGCGCTTCTACCGCCGCTTCCACTACATCGAGCAGCAGGTCGTCGCGCAGAATCTCGCCTGGGACGATCTCACGCTCGACGAGATGGATCAACTCTGGGAGCAGGCGAAATCGAACGGATTGTAAAAGAAGCTGTAAGCGATAAGCGGTTAGCTTTTGGCAAAAGTGTGATGCCGGTGAGGTGCAGTGATCGCCCTTCGCCCGGCGCTAACGCGAACCTGCGGTTCGTCACCGGGCTTGGGCCGTAAACGGCCCGCTGATCGCACGGTTTAGCCCCGTTTACGGGGTGGCCGACCTATAGCGCGACGGATTCACCGTCGGGCGGGAGCGGAGCGTGGAACAATGAAACTCCCCGATCACACCCTGGAACTCGCACAGCGCCACGCGCGCACGCTCGACTTGTATCACGTGTGGCAGCGCGATACGGACGACTGCGGCCCGCACGTCGTCACGATGGCGATCAACTTCTGGCAGGGGCGCGAGGTGTTGGACGTGGGCGAGGTCGCGCGCGCCATGAACCGGCCCCGCTTCGGTATGGGCGTGGTCCCGCTGGTGATCCGCCGTATCCCGAACTGGGCGACGTTTCCCTGGGGTATCGCGGATATGCTGCGTATCAACGGGATTCCGGCGCGCTGGCGCTTGCTGGCGAGCGAGGCGGCACTGCTGC
>CAZMNL010000423.1:0-1132 GCA_964567525.1 uncultured Anaerolineaceae bacterium | reverse complement strand
TACTGAGCGAGGGCCGGGTCGTCATGCCGATCTACGGTGAGCCGCTGCGCTGGAAAAACGGGCGTTGGCGCGGCTGGTCGCACGTCGCCATTCTGCACGGTTGGGACGCGGCGAGCCAGTCGTACACGTTCGTAGACTCTTCGAAGCAGGCCGCGCCGACCGCAATCCCGCGTGAGCGGTTCCTCACACTCTGGCGCAGCATGGGCCGCCTGTTGATCGAAACCCGTTAGCGCGTCTCAGTCCAGCGAGATCGTGGCGGCCTGGTCGAGATACGCGCCCTGGGAATCGACCCGTGCGGCGTTGCGATACGTCACGCCGTCGGTGATGTACATGCCGGTACGCAGCGCGGCAGTCTCCGGCGGCAGGTCCAGGTCGAACCACAGCAGCAGCGTATCCCCCGCGCGCCAGTAATCCCCCGGCCATGCGGGGCGGTCATCCTGCGCGATCCGTTCCTCGTCCGCATCCAGCGCATGGACAAACGCCTGATAATCCGCGTCACCCGGCCCGCTGAGCGTCCAGCGCAGCACTACGCTGCCCGCTGTGCGTGCGTAGCCGGTCAACTGCGCGCCGTTGGCGAAGAACTGCGGCTGGATGTCCACAAACGCGATTGCGGGCGTTTCGGGGGCGCTGCGCAGCACGTAGGGCGCTTCGCCGGGGCGCTGGTCGTAGGTGGGGTGCGTCTCAAGACAGGCGCGGTCACAGGCGCGCAAATCCGGCGACCACGCGATCAACTCCAGCGCCGCACCTGCCGGGATCACGGCGGTGCGCGTGCCGTTCACAAAGCGCACGCGCGGCACGTCGTCCAGCAGCGCGCCCCACACCGCCGGGATCGCGTCGAACGGCGCGCGTTCCTCGCTGCTGATCACGATCACGTCGCCGGGATCGCGCGCCAGCACTGCCGCGCGCACGTCGAGCAGGTAATGCAGCGGCGTGCCGAAGCCGTCCGGCGTGGCGTGCGAGTCCACGAAGCGCAGCAGCGCGATCCACAGCCAGACCTGCAACACGACGATCAACGCGAGTAACACCGCGATTATGCCTTGCACGGCAAAGCGCGCAGGCCGGGCGTGTTCCCCTCCCCCGGTTCCATTGTTGGCGGATTTTGTAGGGGCGGGTTTCCAAACCCGCCCTGGGA
>CAZMNL010000422.1:0-3395 GCA_964567525.1 uncultured Anaerolineaceae bacterium | reverse complement strand
TACGCAGCGCGCCCGCGACCGCCGGTGAGTGTCCTGGCGCTGCTATCCGGCGCCGCGATCACACCGATATCTACCTGATCGCGCAGCGCGTGCGTGATGCCGTGTCGCAAACGCTGCCCCGCCTGACGCGCGAAGTGTTGTTTATGCCGCTGCTGAAAACCACACAGGAACGTTTCCAGGCCAGCCATTACGCGCTGCTGCCGCCCGAAGCGATCTTCATCAGTAAAATCCTGATGCTGCGTCTTGAACAGGGTGTTGAGCAGCCCACGCTCGGCAATCCGCGCCCGGCGTGGCCCCGCTGGTACGCGCAGCTTTGCCGTATCCTGGTGCGCGAACCGGCACTGGCGAGCCAGCCGGAAACACTGGTGACACGTCTGCTGTATAACGAACTGGTCTTTGACACAACGCAATTCGGTTTTTCGATGGTGAGCACGGTCACGAAAGAGGATTTCGGGACCGCCGCAGAAGTGGCGGAGTATGCCGAAAGCCTGAGCCTGGCGCTGGCCCAGGATCGGCCCGTCGATTTTGCGCGCACCTACCTGCCACTGGTGATGGCGGGCCTGATCGCCAATACGCGCGTGACCATGCCGCGCGAACAGGTGCGCGAAACGGTGTTCATCCTATCCAAAGCGCTCGAAAAGCGGCTGCCCGAACGCCGCGCCGACAACGCGTTCATCTTCGATCTCATGGAGAAACTGATCGAGCGCGCGTTGGACAGCCTGTAAGGCTTCGCCATGAAAATAATTACCCCATCCCCGCATGGCCTGGGGCCACGTTCCGGTTCCAACGGGTTTCTGATAGCCCAGTGATTTCTTTCAGTGTAAACTTTCAGCAATCAAAGGTAAGGTACCAGAACCAGCCAACAAGGTTGAACAGCAACACGGCACAGACCGGTCTGTTCTCCGAATCCGTAAGCATACACGCACGCCGCGCCCGTCTCTATGCCAACCGGTGCAGCGGCCTAGCGTTTGAAGGACAAACTAACCATGATGCGTTTTGATCGTTTTACCGAACGCGCGCAGGATGCGGCAGTACGTGCCTATGAAATCTTGCAGCGTTATGGTCACAACCAGGTTGATACCGAGCACATGCTGCTCGCGCTGCTTGAGCAGCCTGACGGCGTGATCCCGCAAATGCTGGAGAAAATGAACGTCGATCAGAATGCGATCCGCGAGCGCCTGGACGAGGTTCTGAAGGCCAGCCCCAAAGCCGCGATTTACGGCGGCGGCGCGGGACAGGTCTTCATCACCCCGCGCGTAAAGCGTGTGGTCGATGTCGCCAACGAAGAAGCTAACCGCCTCAAAGACGACTACATCAGCACCGAGCACCTGTTCCTGGCAATCCTCAGCGAACGGCGTACCGCTGTTGCGCGCATCCTGTCCGAATCCGGGATCAGCAAGGAGCGCGTCTACGAGGTCACCAAGGAAATTCGCGGCGGCCAGCGCGTGACCGATCCGCAGGCCGAAGCCCGCTATCGCACGCTGGAAAAGTACAGCCGCGACCTGACCCGCTTCGCTACCGAAGGCAAACTCGATCCGGTGATCGGGCGCGATGATGAAATTCTGCGCGTGATCCAGATTCTCAGCCGCCGCACCAAGAACAACCCGGTGCTGATCGGCGAGGCGGGCGTGGGTAAAACCGCGATTGTCGAGGGACTGGCGCAGAAGATCGCCGATGATGACGTGCCGGAAATCCTGATGGGTAAGCGCGTGGTCAGCCTGGACCTGGGCGCGATGATCGCGGGCAGTCGTTTTCGCGGTGAATTCGAGGAGCGGCTCAAGGCGGCAATGGAAGAAATCCAGCGCTCCGAGGGCGAAATCATTCTCTTCATCGACGAGCTGCACCAGGTGGTCGGCGCGGGGGCGGCGTCCGGCGCGCTGGACGCCAGCAACATGCTTAAACCAGCGTTGGCGCGCGGCGAACTGAACTGCGTCGGCGCGACCACGCTCGACGAGTATCGCCAGTATATCGAACGTGACTCCGCGCTGGATCGCCGTTTCGCCCCGGTATTTGTCGAAGAACCCTCGCTTGAAGAAACGATTGACATGCTGCGCGGCCTGCGCGACCGCTACGAAGCGCACCACAAAATCACGTACACGGACGCGGCGTTGGTGGCAGCGGCGCGGCTCAGTCACCGCTACGTGACCGAGCGCAAACTGCCGGATAAGGCGATTGACCTGATGGACGAGGCCGCTTCCAAGCTGCGCGTGGCGCTGTACTCCATGCCGGAAGACCTCAAAACGATGAAGCAGGAATTGGAACGGCTCGTCGCGGAAGAGGAAGAAGCCAGCCTGAATACCGAGTACGAGCGCGCCGCGATGCTCAAGCAGCGCCGCTTACAGCTTCAGTCGGACTTCGAAGCCGGGCGCGACCGCTGGCAGCAGGAACACACGCTCGATGAAGTCGTCGATGCTGATGATATCGCGGTGGTCGTGTCGCAGTGGACCGGCATTCCGGTAAACCAGATGATGGAAACCGAATCCGAAAAACTGCTGCGCATGGAAGAAGTGCTGCACGAGCGTATTATCGGGCAGGGCGCGGCAGTCTCGGCGCTGTCGGACGCGATCCGGCGCGCGCGCAGCGGTCTAAAGGACCCCAAACGCCCAATTGGTTCGTTCATCTTCCTGGGTAGCAGCGGCGTGGGCAAAACCGAACTGGCGAAAGCGCTCGCCGAGTTCATGTTCGATGACGAAGACGCCCTGCTGCGCATCGACATGAGCGAATACCGCGAGCAGCACACCGTCAGCCGCCTGTTTGGTGCGCCGCCCGGTTATGTGGGTTATGAGCAGGGTGGTCAGTTGACCGAAGCCGTCCGCCGTCGCCCGTACCGCGTAATCCTGTTCGATGAGATCGAAAAAGCGCACCCGGAAGTGTGGAACGCGCTGATGCAGATTCTCGAAGACGGGCGTATGACCGACGGGCAAGGCCGCACGGTAGACTTCCGCAACGCCGTGATCATCATGACACAGAGTTTGCCAACAAGGGCGGCGCGCTGGGCTTCATCCCCAGCGGTGATCCCGACCTCGTTGCCAATCACAAGAAGATTGAAGATGCCATGCGCAAGACATTCCGCCCGGAATTTATGAACCGCATCGACGAGATCATTATCTTCGAACCGCTGTCACTGGCCGATGTGCAGCAGATGGTCGATTTACAGATGAAAGAGATCGCCACGCGCATGGAAGATCAGGGGTTATACGTGGCGCTGACCGAAGACGCACGCGCCCGGATTGCCCGGTTGGGCTACGACCCGCAGTTCGGGGCGCGCCCACTGCGCCGCGCCTTGCAGCGCTACATCGAAAGCCCGCTAAGTGTGCGCCTGCTGAAAGGTGACTATGTGCGCGGCGACCTGGTTGAGGTCTTTGTCAGCGACGAGGACGAGATCGACTTCCGCC
>CAZMNL010000421.1:0-3406 GCA_964567525.1 uncultured Anaerolineaceae bacterium | reverse complement strand
CGCGCCATGTACGTTGTACTGGATACTGATCTCGCGCGTGTCGCCGCTGTTGGCGGGCTGCGTGAAATAGTAAGTCAGCGAGACGTTAGTGAAGTCGTTCCCCACGCAGTACACGCCCGCCCTGCCGGGGCATCCCGGCACGAGCGCGACCCCGTTCTCCATCACGGTGATGCCGCTGAGTTCTTCGATCCGGGCGAGCGGAATCTCCGCCGTGCCAAACGAAAACGGCCCGCGCCCGACCGTGATCGTGTAGTCTTCGGTGACGGTGAAACGGTTGGCGGTGGTGTCAATATTGTCGATGGTTACGTCGAAGCGGTCCCATTGCAGCGTGCGCCCGTCGGAAACGGACTCTTCGACGCTGCTCGCAAAGCCGATGATGCCGTTCACCGCCAGGAAGAACACCAGGATTGCACCCCAGCGGACCAGATTTTTCGCGCCCATATTTTACCCTCCCAAAACGGACTATGTGCCTGATCCTAGCACGAATGCCGCAGTTAGACATCCTGGGAATTGGGGGGGAGATCGGCGCGCGAGCGGCGCGTAACTTGAAGCTATTTACAGAGAAGTTCCCCATGCCGCCGCTAATGGCGACACCACGAAGGAATGAAAATGGGCGGAGATCGTCTTTCGCTGCGCGCTCAAGCGCCTGTCGGCAGCAGGCTGCCGCGCTACGTGCAAAACTGGTGAGCTTACTGAAGGGGCTGCAAGGGCCGCAATGAACCCCTTCAGTGGGTTTCAAGCTGTCTAGCCGATAGGCTTGAGCCATCGGCGAGGCAGAACACACGCGTGCGATATCGCCACACACGGTTGCCGTGTGCCTTTAGCTGACGGCTGAAAGCTTACCGCTTGAAGCTATTTACAGAGAAGGAAAAGCGGCCCGGAACATAGATCAGGAGTGCTCCGGGCCGGTGAGAGTGTACGGCTTTAATGGTATTCCTTGTACTCCGCCGGGACCTGCTCCACGCCGTCCCATACCACGCGCCGGAAGTGGTTCGGGTCGGTGTTGCCTTCGGAGTTGAGCAGCAGCACGTGCGAGTCGCGGCCCAGTTGCAGGTAATCGCGCAGCGCGGCGAGGTCGTTGTTCTCCAGGATGAACATCAGCGCGCCGAGCGTCACCGCGCCGGATTCGCCGGACACGATGAACGGGTCGCCGTGCAGCGGCACCCCATAGACGCGCATCCCCTTCGCCGCGACGTATTCCGGGCAAGCCAGGAAAGCGTCCGCGCAGTCCCTCAGCACATCCCACGCCAGCGGACTCGGATCGCCGCATGCTAACCCGGCCATCATCGTATCCAGTTCGCCGGGGAAGGTGCGCGGCTGGGCGTTTCCGGCCTGCGCCGAACTGTACAGGCACGCGGCGGTTTGCGGCTCAACCACCACCGACACCGGGCGCTCGCCGCCGAAAAGCTGGTGGTAGAAGCCAATCGACGCGGCAGCCAGCGCGCCGACTCCCGCCTGCACAAAGATGTGCGTCGGCTTGACGATGCCCTGCGCGGAAAGCTGTTCCTGCGCTTCGGCGAGCATGGTGGTATAGCCCTGCATCACCCAGCGCGGCACATCTTCATAGCCTTCCCACGATGTATCCGAGATCACCTGCCAGCCGTGCTGCTGCGCATCCTCGTTGACCTGCCGCACCGCGTCGTCATACGTGCCATCGACCACGCGCACCTCGGCCCCGTTGCTCTCAATCGCCTGGATGCGCGCCGCGCTGGTGTGCTTGTGGACGTAGATCACCGCGCGGTAGCCCATCGCGTTGGCGGCCCAGGCCACCCCGCGCCCGTGATTGCCGTCGGTGGCGGCGGCGAAGGTGATATCGCCGAGCTTGCGCCGCGTCTCTTCGGACGTGAGTTCAACGAAGGGGATTTCGACGTGCTCCATGCCGAGTTTCTGCTGCACAAAGCGGTACATGGCGAACGAGCCGCCCAGCACCTTGAACGAGTTCAGCGTCAGCCGCACGGACTCGTCCTTGACCCAGATGCCGCCGATTTCGAGCATGTTGGCGAGGTTCGAGAGGCTCTTCAACGGGCTGACGCGGTAGCCGGGAATCTGGCGGTGGAAGCTGCGCGCGAGGCGCGGCACGCCGGGCGGCAGCACGGTTTCGACGGCGGCGCTGTGCGTGATCGTGCGGGCGCGCGGATTCTCGATCCACTTCACGGGGAAATCGTCGGTGAGCGTGTATGTTTCGGTGTGTGCTTGTGTCATAGCGGGGTTTTACCAGTCCTGTAGATGAAAAATGCCCGCGCCGCCGATTATGCGCGTGCGCAGACATGCACTTACGATGTATGGAGCCTATGATAGCGGCTCGTGCGCGATTTGTGTACGGTCGTTTAGTATCTTGCGCGCGGTCAGAGATCACCCCGCGCGTCAATATTTATTCAGCGCTCGCTGCTATTTGCCATTCTGGAGGATTCATTGCTGGATTATGCGCGTATTTTACACGCACCTCGAACTTGCCAACATCGTCCTGTTCAGATGGTGAATACCATTGGAATATGTTTTTGTTGGCGCTGAATGTCCAGGTTTCAGGCCAACTCGTTACGGCTTGCAGGTTGACACCTTCCGGCATTATAACGCTTACAGTCGATGCCTTGATCGGAAAGGTCGTATCTCCTGACAGCGCAATCCAGGCTAATTCGTCTCCATCTCCATAAGAACGCAACGCACCGTATACCGTGTACTGAAAACGAATTTCGCGGGTTTGACCGGTTTCCAGTGGATTGAAGAGATAATACTTGACGTACAGGTTTTCCTCATCACTTGTTACGCAGAACGTACCCGGATTGTCTTCACATGCGGGACTCAACAATGCGGCACTGTCATAGATTTCAATCTCTGTGATTTCTTCAAGACGTGCGGGCGATATATCTACATAACCGAATGAAAACGGGCCTTCTTCAACGATAATTTCATAATCTTCGATGACCACAAATCGGTTTGTTGTGGTGTCGATTTCCTGGATCGTTACATCGTACCGATTCCAGTAAAGGCTACGAGAATCTTCCTGACGTGCTCCAACATCCGACACGACGACTAAGAACAGGATCAAGACTACGACAAAACGGACGGCTTTTAATCTGCGCATCATCCCCCCCCTGTTATTTTCATGCACCTGATCCCGTAAACAGCGGCTCGACGCGCTCGTGCCCGACCAATCGCCGCGCGTAGATCAGACACGCCTGGATATCCTCACGTTTGGTAACTACTTTGACAATGTTAGATTAGCGAACTGAGCGTAATTGTGAGATAAAAGCCGTATGAAAACAAAAAAACTAACGTCCGAGTTGGAAAAATGGGGTCTCCCTACAGTAGAAGAAATCGATGTATCCTCTCAAAAGGGGAGGGAAAAAGGGCTACCCAAAGTGCTAAACGAGGGGTAAAATAACGCGCATGATGACAGACAAGACAC
>CAZMNL010000420.1:0-3410 GCA_964567525.1 uncultured Anaerolineaceae bacterium | reverse complement strand
GTCGCGGCCATGAAGTACGCGGTAAACGTCAGGTTGACGCCCCGCGCGGCAAAGGCGGCTTTGTTGACGGCGCGGTGCCTGCTCACGGCGCTCATATCCGCCTCGAACACGGTCGTGACATGCGGCGAGGTGTGCAGCTTGCTGTGAACCATGTGCTCGGCGATGCGTTTGCGCATGGTGCTGTGCGGCACCAGTTCGCCGGGTTTGCCGGGGGCGGGTGGTGCTTTGTGCGCCGCTTCATGCGCGTGATCGGCGGGTGCGGCTGTGGCCTGAGCAGCAGCCGGTTTGTACAGGTCATCGGTCGGCTTGAACAGGTCGCCCGAACCGGGGCGTTCCCAGGCGGGAAGGTCGTCATCACTGCGCGCCGCCGCCCCCGTTCCGGCGCGCTGCGCGCCGCCACTTTCGATATACGCCATGATGTCTTTTTTGGTGACACGCCCGCCGCGCCCACTGCCCGCGACGCGCGAAACGTCGATGCCGTGTTCCGCCGCGATGCGCGCCACCACCGGGGTCACATGTGGCATTCCGGCTGATTGTGGTTGTGAGGGCGTTTCGGCTTCGGCAGGGACCTGTTCGGCGGCAGCAGCGGCAGGACTGCCGCTTTCGCTAGCTGCCGCGTGTCCAAAGGCGGCGACCGCTTCGGCTTCCAGGTGCTCCGGCACGTCTTCCCCCGGTGCGCCGATGAAAGCCAGCACCGTCCCGGCGGGCACGGTTTCGCCTTCCTGCACGTAGATTTTTAGCAGCGTCCCGGTGGCCTCGGCGGTGACTTCCGACGTGACCTTATCCGTTTCCACTTCGACAATTGGCTCGTATGCTTCAACAACATCACCCGCTTGCTTGAGCCATTTACCGACTGTGCCTTCAACGACACTCTCACCCATCTGGGGCATAATGACTTTGATCGCCATAGAAATTAAATCCTTTGCATCAGTTTGACTCTAGTATTCCGCCAGTTCGCGGATCGCGTCGGCGATTTTTTCGGTGCTGGGCATGAAGTAGTCCTGCATGGTGTGCGCAAACGGCACGCCCGGCACATCCGGCCCGGTCAGGCGGCGGATCGGCCCGTCCATGTATTCGAACGCCTCGTCGCTGAGGATCGCGGCGATCTCCGCGCCGTAGCCCAGGAAGCGGTTGTCTTCATGGACGATCAGGGCTTTGCCGGTCTTTTTAAACGCTTCCAGCACGGTCGCTTTATCCAGCGGGGCCAGCGTGCGGATATCGACCACTTGCGCCTGGATGCCGTCCTGCTGCGCGGCAAGTTCGGCGGCCTGCATGGTGTAGTAATGCATCATGCCGTAGGCGTAAACCGTCACGTCCGCCCCTTCGCGCGTAATGTTGGCCGGGCCAATCGGTACGGTGATTTCTTCATTTTCCGGCACCTCGCCGCGAATCAGGCGATAGCCCTTCTTCGGTTCGAAGAACATCACCGGGTTCGGATCGCGCACGGCGGATTTCAACAGCCCCTTGGCATCATACGGGTTGCTGGGGATCACGACCTTCAGGCCGGGGCGATGCGCAAAAAACGCCTCGACGCTCTGCGAGTGGTACAGCCCGCCGCCGATGCCGCCGCCGTAAGGCGCGCGGATCACCATCGGCACGTGCCAATCACCGCTGGTGCGGTAATACACATAGGCCGCCTCGTTGACGATCTGGTTGAAGGCGGGGTAGATGTAATCCGCGAATTGGATTTCGCAGATCGGGACCATGCCCGCCATCGCTGCCCCAATACCAATTGCCACGATGCTGAGTTCCGCCAGCGGTGAGTCGATCACGCGGTCCGGGCCGTATTTGTCGAACAGGCCCATCGTCGCGCGGAAGACGCCGCCGCGCGGCCCCACGTCCTCGCCTGTAATGAAGACCCGGTCATCGCGCGCCATTTCTTCGTCCATCGCCTGGCGCACCCCTTCAATAAGCGTAATTTCTGGCATAACGATTTATTTCTCCTAACTTTGTGCGTGGCTCAGTCGTCCAGCGGTTTGAAGACCGAGAACATGGCATCTTCAGCGGGAGGATAGGGTGCGTTTATCGCGTTGGCCTGCGCCTCGTCTACTTCCTGACGCACGCGCTGCTCGATCTCTTCAATTGCGTCATCATCAAGCAAACCCTTTTTACGCAGATACGCCTGGAAACGCACAATCGGATCGCGCTTTTTCCACTCTTCGACCTCATCACGTGAGCGGTAGGTGCGGTCGTCGTCGTCGGATGAGTGCGGCACCGGGCGATAGGTTTTGGCTTCGACCAGCGTCGCGCCGCCGCCATCCCGCGCGCGGGTGATGGCTTCCCGCATCACGCGGTAGGACGCCAGCACGTCGTTACCATCGACGATTACGCCCTCAATGCCAAACATCGGTGCGCGGTCAGCCACGTTCTGCACGGCCATTTGCATGTGCATCGGTACGGAGATCGCGTAAATATTATTCTGAACCAGGCAGACCAGCGGCAGACGGTGTACCCCGGCCCAGTTCAGCCCCTCGTAAAAATCACCTTCACTGGTCGAACCTTCGCCTAATGTCACGACCGTCACGCGCTGGTCGCCGCGCAGCTTGCAAGCCAGCGCCGCGCCTGCCGCCTGGGGAACCTGCGTAGCGACCGGGCTGGATGACGATAACATGCCGCTGGCCCGGCTGCTGAAGTGTGATGGCATCTGGCGCGAGCCGCTGGTGGGTTCGCCCGCCTTGCCGAACACCGAGAGATAAAAATCACGCGGGGTATAGCCCAGCGCAAAGGAAAACGCCAGATCGCGGTAATACAGGCTGGCGTAATCGTGTCCGCGCTGCATTGCGTACCCGGCAGCAATCTGCACGCCCTCATGCCCGATACCGGAGATGTGAAACGCGATCTTGCCCTGCCGGTGCAGCACCCAGGTGCGCTCGTCCGTGCGGCGCGCGCGCACCATCTGCCAGTACATTTCCAGCAGAGTGGTGTTGTCGAGATCGACACCGGTATCATCGATCTCATGCGTAGTAGAAATAGCTGTTGGCATCTGTTACTCCTGGTTAAAAACAGTCTTTCGGGGAATTTCGTTAAAGTGTTCCCCCACACAACTCTCGCACAGATTATAGACAATATCCATCACAACAACCGATAAAAATGGGCGCATTTCGCCCGCCTGTAGCCCTGGCTTTGGGTTCCGGGCAAGCTCAACTATGCCGCGATGGGAATCTGCGGCGTGTGCAGGATAGCGCCTCCAGGATCGCCTGACGGCTCAGCATCAGCTCCCGACCCTCGCTTCGCTCATCACCGACCACGCCGCGATTCTCAGCCCATTTCCCGATTAGTTTGGGTGTGGCTATTTTACGTTTGAGCCATAATCGATGACTGTTTCACTGAAAATCATTCTTCTCCCTTTCCCAAACGCTCAAGTATAGATCGGGTGCATTTTGATTCGCAGGGGACGTATGGTTGGGTTT
>CAZMNL010000419.1:0-3410 GCA_964567525.1 uncultured Anaerolineaceae bacterium | reverse complement strand
GGCTGGATGAGTATATTGCCTGGGCCAGCGGCGCAGCCAATGAAACGCCGCTGCGGTTCCATGAAGGAGCCGGGTTGTGGCTGGTTGCGCTGGCGATTGGTCGCCGGTTGTACATCCATACACCCTGGGGGCAGGAAGTGTACCCGAATCTATTCTTGATGCTGGTCGCGGTTTCAACCTACTACCGCAAATCCGCCGGGTTGAGCCTGGCGGGGAAAGTCGCCCGCGCAGCCATGCCGCACATGATCCTGCCCCAACCGGGATCGCCAGAAGCGTTCATGAGCATGTTAGGCGGTGTACTGCCCTCCAACTTCGAGGACATTCCGGCGCGTGATCGGGACCGGTTGTTCAAAGGCAATCGCTATGCTGCCCAGCGTGGCATCCTGCGCGACGAGTTATCCGCGCTGTTCAAGTCATTCGGGCGGGATTACATGCAGGGCATGAAGGAACTGTTGATGCAGCTCTACGACTGCCCCGACTATCTCGACTCGAACACCAACAACCGGGGCATGGTCGTCATTCGTGAGGCAGCTCTCTCGATCCTGGGAGCAGCAACCCCGGCAGAGCTGTCGGTTTCGCTCTCACAAGGTGATTGGTTTAATGGCGTGCGACGTGAAAGCATTTCAGGTAACTGTTCAATAAGCCAGGCGGCTTAATTGAACCTGCTGTTCCATCAGCAGTACCCTACGCGGTAGGCGGGGAGGTAACGAACCGTCGAATAGCCCGCTGACAATGTATCCCGCAGTCAAGTGACTGCCACCAAAACCGTGAGGGGCGGTGGTTCTGCTAGCATCAAGGCGGATAGGGGCTAGGGTTGGATGGTATGGGCAACGTATGTGAACTCTTGATAAACGTCGTTAGCCAGTAGGAGCCAAAGATGCTGAGAGGCTCTGTCCCAAAATGGGAAGTGGTCAGGTATAGGAGTTGTCCGTTTCTCCTATCATGGACGTCGCACCACCGGCGAATAGAGAGGCACCTAACCCATCCGGTTATTTGAAGTGAACACGGGAAGCCCGCTACTCTCCCGCAAGGGTAGGCAGCCGCAAGGCGCACCGATGGAGTGGCGGGATTGGGAAGATGGAAAAAGCGAAGGCCGTTCTGTAATGGAGCGGATAGGGATTGAGCGCAAGCAACATCATCCTACTGCGAAAGCAGGCTGACGTCCATCCGGTCTCGAATCACGAGAAAGCTTGTGAAACCGAATTGGAGGCAAAGCAGATGACGGTAGCAAACACTACTGGTGCAGCGTCCCACGCAGCGGAAGACTGGCACGCCATAGAGTGGCAGCAGGTTCACCGCGAAGTGCGTCGGCTACAAGTGCGTATCGTGAAGGCAACTCAGGCGGGCAGATGGGGTCAAGTGAACAGCTTGCAACGTCTGCTGGTCCGCTCGTACAGCGCCAAAGCACTGGCGGTGCGACGAGTGACGGAAAATGAGGGCAAACGAACACCCGGCGTGGATGGAGTACTCTGGAACACGCCGGAGAAGAAAGCGCAGGCTATCCAGTCGTTGCGGCAACACGGGTATCAACCCCAACCGCTGCGACGGATATATATCGACAAAGCCAATGGCAAGAAACGACCGTTAGGCATTCCAACCATGAAAGACCGGGCGATGCAGGCATTGTACAAGCTGGCTCTTGACCCGGTCGCCGAAACCACCGCCGACCCGAACTCCTACGGGTTCAGGTCGGAACGGTCAACGGCGGATGCTATCGAGCAGTGTTTCTGTGCGCTGGCACAGCCCAACAGTGCGGAATGGATACTGGAAGCCGACATCAAAGGTTGTTTCGACCACCTCAGCCATGACTGGTTGCTGTCCAATATTCCTATGGAAACGGACATTCTTCGGAAATGGTTGAAAGCAGGCTACATGGAGAAAGATGCATTCCACGATACCGAGGAAGGCACCCCGCAAGGCGGCGTCATTTCCCCGGTATTGGCCAACATGGCGCTGGACGGACTGGAACGACGGTTGCGAGAAGTCTATTCGCGAAACACCAAAAAGGGGCGACCCGCTAAAGTGAACTTCGTTCGTTATGCGGATGACTTCATCATCACTGGCAGTTCACGCGAATTGCTGGAAAATGAGGTCAAACCCCTGGTGGAGGCGTTTCTGGCGGAACGCGGCTTAACTTTGTCACCAGAGAAAACCCACATCACGCATATCGAAGACGGGTTTGACTTTCTGGGGCAGAATATCCGCAAGTACGATGGTAAACCGCTCATCAAACCGTCGAAACAAAACGTCAAGCGGGTTCTGAACAAGATACGCACCATCATCAAAGAAAACAAACAGACCCCAGCGGGACTACTCATCCTCAAGCTGAACCCAATCATTCGAGGATGGGCGCGCTACCATCGCCATGTGAACAGCAAAGTGACCTACTCCAATGTCGATCATGCCATCTTCAAAGCGCTGTGGCGCTGGGCAACTCGCCGCCATCCCAAGAAAGGTAACCGGTGGATCAGACAGAAATACTTCAAATCCGTCGGAGACCGGAATTGGGTGTTCTTTGGCGAGTATGAAGGGAAAGAATGGCGCTTGGCAAGTGCCAGCGACTTGCGTATCAAACGACACATCAAGGTCAGAGGGGATGCTAATCCATTTGACCCTGAATGGGAACTGTACTTCGAAGAACGTTTGACTCGTAAGATGGCAAACACGCTGGAAGGCTCACGCCAACTCGATTACCTGTGGCAGCAGCAAGACGGGATTTGTCCGGTCTGTCAACAGAAAATCACCGAAACCACCCGATGGCATAACCATCATATCATCTGGCGGTCACGGGGAGGCCCTGACACATCGGATAACCGGGTGCTGCTGCACCCCAACTGCCACCAACAGGTTCATAGCCAACATTTACACGTGGAGAAGCCGCGTCCCTCACGGGGCGGATGAGAGGCTTGAGCGGTATGACGGGAAACTGTCACGTACCGTTCTTAGGGGGCTGAGGCGCAGCAATGCGCCTTGGCTACCCGACACGCTCGCGCGGTTCGCCTTGCTCACGCCGGAACCGGATTACGCCGAACGTCCAGCGGCTAGCGAAGTGACCGTACCGGAACACCTGGTGCGCCTGCTGCGTCAGTTGCATGAAGCACTGCCTGCCCCGCCGGAACAACAGGCGATTGGTGAAGCGCAACCGGTTGAAGCGTGGTCACTATCGGCCACTGACATCTGGGAACCCATGCACGCCTATGAGCGTGTCCTTCGCGAGATGACCGCACCAAATTCACCGCTGGATGATCGCTTGCGCACGGTGTACGGACGTTTGCATGTCCAGGCATTGAAGATCGCGATCTGTCTGGCCGCACTAGATTGGATTGCCCTGGGTGACCGGCGGCAGAACAAGCCGGTGGTGCGGGCCGCGCATTGGTACCGGGCACAGCAAATTGTGGAAACGTGGCGGG
>CAZMNL010000418.1:0-3415 GCA_964567525.1 uncultured Anaerolineaceae bacterium | reverse complement strand
GGTGCTGGCGCAGATATGCGATCTGCCGGTGTACGACTGCGGCGGCGCACGCGATGACTTCGGCCCGCAGGAAGCCGCGCGCATGTTTCAGGGCGTCTACGGGGACTGGCAGCCGGACCGCGACGGCACGCTGTACCTGGCCCCGGACCGGCTGTTATTTGACTGGCGCGACACGATCCCGCTGGACGCGATCCGGCGGCTGGATGTGCTTTCGCAGGGCAACTGGCGCGACCGTCTGCCGGGCGCGGAGGGGTTGCTGCGCGTCCAGCACGTCACGCCGGAAGATGACGCCACCGTGACCGGTTTCGTCGTGCGCCGCGCGGAAGACTGGGCCGCCGCGATCCAGGCGCGCATCGACGGAATGATCCCGGTGCGGGCCGGGCGCAAGAAGAAGGACGACTGATCGCCGCGCCGCGTCAGGTAAACGCCTGGCGAACACAGTGCAAAAAATGTCTAAAAATTGTGCCGGTGTGTTGAAATTTGCCCTGAAACACGTCACAATTACACCAGGGTAACGGGGTATTTCAGGAGTTAACACACATGGTGGATCATCGGGATCAGCCCGGCCCTGGCGAACAGGCTGATCCGTACCGCACGCCGGGAGAGTTCCCCGAAACAGTCCGGGATGGCAGCGAATCGCTTGAAGCGCCGGTCAGCCATGCCTCCGCGCACCTGGCCCGGCGCGCGGCGCTGGACGATGTCCGGTACGCCCGCGACAGTGTGGACCACGACGGCACACCGCGCACCAGCACCGAACGCGACGGGCACGAAACGATCACGCCGTTCAGCTCCAGCAACGAGCGGCAGCGCGATCACAGCTCTGGCGGGCAGCGCGAAACCGCGCTCGATCCCGTGCAGGATAACACCGGTCCGTTGTCGGACAAAAGCTAGGGCGATACGCCCCGGCGCATACTCCCCGCCCAGGTGTTGATCACCGGGCGGTGTTTTTTTGCGCGCCGCCGGGGATGCGAATTGACAGATATCCCTCAAAAAGCTACGATCCGCTTAAATAGTGTGTTTCTTTGCGCCGGGTAAGGGCGCACCTTGTTTACGTGGAGATTCCCCCTATGTTAGTCAGTGACCGTATGACTCCCAACCCCGTGACCGCGATGCCGGAGGCCACCCACAAGCAGGCCGCCGAACTCATGCGCGCACACGATATCCATCACCTGCCGGTTGTCACCAAAGAGGGGCGGTTGGTCGGCATTGTGACCGAGGCCGATCTGCTCGCTGCGCAGCCTTCGCCCGCCACGACGCTGAGTATCTACGAGATTCACGCGCTGCTTTCCAAGTTGAAGCTCAAGGATATCATGGCGCGCCCGGTGATCACCACGACGCCCGACTGCCCGCTGGAAGATGCCGCCCGCCTGATGCTCGACAACGATATCGGCTGTCTGCCCGTGATGGACGACAACCGCCTGATCGGTTTGATCACCGATACGGACATTTTCCAATCGCTGGTGACGTTCCTGGGCGGTGGGCAGGAAGGCGCGCGCTTCACGCTGGACCTGCCGGACAAGCCCGGCGTGCTGGCGCAGGTCGCGCGCACGGTGGCCGAGGCCGGGGGCAACATCATCAGCGTGACCACCTGGAAGCGCAAAGCCGACCAGCGCGCCTACATCACGATCAAGGAACAGGGCGCGGATTACGCGGCACTCAAGCGGGCGCTCAACGATCTCGCCGAGGTGGACGTGGTTGATATCCGCGAGAAACCGGCGACCGGCTGAGCGATTTTTCCGCGTGTGATGCCGTTTCTGTGTAGGGGCGGGTTTCCAAACCCGCCCTGCAAAACGTGACACGGGCGCGCACCATACGCCGCCGCGCCGTTTACGCGATTCTCCCCCTACGCCGCGCGGAATCGCCGTACAATAGAAGTATGAAGACCCAACGATTATTGCTGCTGCTTTCCCTGCTGGTCGGGAGCCTGGTGGGGTGTACGCTGAACGTGGACGCCCCGCAGACGCCGACGATCCCTGTTTCGCCCACGCTGGACGAGACGGTTATCGCGCGCCTGGCGACCGACACGCCCACCGCCACGTATACCGCGACGGCGACCGGTACGCCGACGGTCACGCCCTCCGCCAGCGTGACGCCCACTCTCACGCCGACCGCGACGGACACGGCAACCGTCACGCTGACGCCGACACCAACGACGACGGCGACCGCCAGCCCGACCGCGACGGACACCACCACGCCGCGCCCTACGGCGACCGATACGCCCACCCCCAGCGCGACCGCGACGCCGACGAACACGCCAACGAACACGGCGACCGCTCGCCCGACGGCATCCCCGACCTGGACCGCCACCGCGAGCGCGTCGCCCACGCCGACCGCGACGAACACACCAGCGCCCACCATCCCCGACCGCGCGACCACGACGCCCACGCCCACACGCACGCCAACCGCGCCGATTGTGCAGTTGGTGATCCCGACCGCGACTCCGCGTTCGTCGGCGACGTTTACGCCGTTCCCGACCGTGACGCCGAATCTGACGCTCACCGCCGTGCAGGACTCCGCGCCGCCGACGCGCACGCCCGGCGGCATCTACACGCTGACGCCCGCCCCCACGCGCCCGCCGACGCTGACGCCCGCGCCCGTTGCGGATGAATCCGAAGGTGAGCCGGGCGGAGAATCAACCGGCGGCGACGGGTCCTTCTTCGACCCCAACGCGCCCGCTTCCGGCCAGGAGTCGCTGCCGGTCGCGCCCGCCGGGCAGAGCGACCCCAGTGGGCCGTCGATCCCCGAACAAAACGCGATCATGGTCAGCTACGGCGGGCAGATTGTGCCGGTGCTGGCCCTGCCGGACGGCATTGGCACCGGCCCGGCGCTGACGCAGGGCGACATCTTCGCGGTCAATGCTTCCGGGCAGGTGGCCGCGATCTCCGGCCAGCGCGAGCTGCTGATCGATGGTGCGGCGGTGCGCGTCTCGCCGTCGAGCCAGTTCGGACTGCATCCCAACCTGGTATATGGCGATGTGGCGTGGTCCCCGGACGGGCGGCGCGTGGCTTTCCGTCTCGACGCGCTGGACCCGGCGGAGTTCAACGGCATTGACAGCGGCATCTGGGTGTACGAACCGGCGACGAACCAATCGTGGCAGGTGTTCCGCAACACCTACGCCGGGGCACAACTTCACGACGTGCGACAGGCGCAGCGCGTTACGTGGTCGCCCAACAGCGCCGCGCTGGTGATCGCGGTCCAGACGCCGCTGGGACCGGGCACGGTGGCGCTGCTCGCCAACCACCAGGCCAACGACCCGGTCATCACGCTGCCCCATGCGGACGCCACCTGGACGCCCGGCAGCGACGCGCTGATCGTCAGCGGCCCGGCGTGGGACGGCGGCAGCGTGATCGGGCGCGTGAACCTCGATGCGCTGTGGACCTATACCGAATATACGAATCAGAACCAGACCGGGCTG
>CAZMNL010000417.1:0-3418 GCA_964567525.1 uncultured Anaerolineaceae bacterium | reverse complement strand
CATTTGCACCCGATCTATACTTGAGCCTTCCAAAATGCAAAGTAGCCACACCCGAAAAAAAGAGAATATCAGAGGGTATCTGTTCCGTTAACTGGGCCGCAAACAGTCACGTGTTTTCTCAAGGTTTTCTCCAATAGTCTCTCCGTGATCTCTGTGCCCTCTGTGGTGAAAAAATTCTGCTCCCAATCTGGAATGCACCCTCTCGCCGAACTCAACTGGACTTAAAACTAAATCCGCACTACACTAACAGCAGAGCATCATTTTTCTAACATACGCATAACAACACGTATCATTTAAACCTTTCTTAAATGGAGAGACCGGTATGGCGGTGTGGCCCCTGCCCCGGATTACCTTCCGGGAATTGAGTTCAGTTGAAGAAACCCGTCCCGTAGCCCTGCTCACCACCGACGCGGTGTGGGCGGTGCTGAGTACCCAATTGACGCTCCCGGTGATGATTCAGGCTGAGCCTGTGCGCTATGACCGCGAGTTGTTCGATTACCTGGCGGATAACCTGCCGAGTCAGGTCCGCGCGATCTACGCTGTCGGCGGCGGCGCACCGGTCGAAGCGGGGAAGCTGATCGCCGCGCGTAACCACGTGCCGCTGATCATCGTGCCGACCGCGCTCGATAGCCTGCATATGCTGATGCCCGTCGCCCACATGCTCCGGGTGGAAAACGATCACGGCGTGATCGAGAGCGAGGAAACCGGCCCGGCAGCCGAGATCGTGATCGACTGGAACGTGATCCAATCCGCACCGAAAGCGCTGCGCGGAGCGGGTATCGTCGATGTACTCTCGGTGATCACCGGCCTGCTGGATTGGCGTCATGCCGCGCAGAAGGGCAAAAACCCGCGCGAGCAGCGCTTCGAATCCTGGGCGGCGAGCGTGGCGTCTGATCTGGCGAAACAGGCGCTTAAGTCGGCGGCGGCGGTGGGACAAGGCCACCGCGATGCGCTGCATACGCTGCTCAACCTGATGCTGATGGTCACACAGTTGAACAACCAGCTTCAGCATTCCCGCGCGCAGCAGGGCAGCGAGCATTACCTGGCGCACGCGCTCCACGCAATGACGCAGTTCCGCACGCCGCACGCCTCGACGGTGGGACAGTGTTTGCTGTTTGCCGCCGTGCTGCACGGTCACGACCCCGCACCGATGCGCGTCGCGATGGAACAGGCGGGTGTACCGTTCGACGTGGTGCGCCCGACCGACTTTGCGCTGCTGATGGAACACCTCGACGCTTATCTCACCGAGTACGAGTTCCCCTACAGCGTGCTGAACGAGATGGAACCGGACAGCGCGCAGATGCAACAGGCGCTCGAAGTCGCCGGGCTGGTGGTCCCGCCGGAGACGTGGGAACAGCCCGAAGCGGTCCCGGCGGACGCCGAAGAGATCGAAAACGAGATCGACTTCAGCTACACTGAAGATGTGGAAGATACCGGCGCAGAACCCGCGTCCTGGATGGACGACAGCCGCCCGGTCGAACCGGCAGACGATTGACCGGCGCGCGCATCCCGCGCGGTAAACAGGCGGGACCAACTCCCGCAACAGACAAGGACCATGCGCGCATGGTCCTTCGTGTTTAGTAGGCGTCTAAAAACAACACCGCAGTTTGAAACACTCATGTTGCCTTGAGAACTTTCGAAAACGCGGACTCATTTTTGCACGCCTACTTACGCGGAAAGGTGGATACGCTCAGCACGCGAAGAGTGTCTGGATAAGCTGTTGATCATCAATCAGGCTCATTTACGCCGCGTGATGTGTGAATACATTGCATTTTTCAACACCGCGCGTCCACATCAAGGGATCGCTCAACAGATTCCCGTTCCAAAGATGACCCACGAAAACACGGGACCTGTGCGTTGTCGCGTGGTGTTGAGTGGTATCATCCACGACTACTACCGCGACGCTGCGTGAGGGAAAAAATCGGCTATTGCACTAATTTTTTGAGACTACGGGGTTAGGGAGAGGGGTAAACCACGAATCCAGCATAAGCCCCCAATAGAGAACCTATTCTGCGGCAGGCAGCGTGAACCAGAACAGGCTGCCTGCGCCCAGCCAGCTCTCCGCGCCAACCTGCCCGCCCAACCGGTCGATGATGCGCCGCACGATGGACAGGCCCAGCCCGTGCCCCTGCGCGCGCAGGTCGCCCAGCCGCGTGAACTCGGTGAACAGCAGCGCCTGCTTTTCCGGGGGAATGCCAGGGCCGTTATCGCGTATCCAGAAGCGAACCTGCTCGCCGGGTGGCGCGTCCGCCCCCAACACGATGCGCGGCGTCGGGCCGCCGTACTTCAAGGCGTTGCTGAGGTAGTTCACCCAGACCTCTTCTACCCAGAGTTCATGACCAACCGCCACCGGCCAATCCGTTGGAACCTGTATTTCCGCCTGTTGATCGTAAATCAGGTTCGCCAGACGCTGGCGCGCCTCATCAACAATACGATCCATCGCCAGTGCCGTGATGCGGACCTCGACCTGTTTCTGTACGGTAGCCAGCAGCAGCAGTTCGTCGATGATGTTGCACATTTTACTGCTGCTTTGTTCAATAAAACTGAGCGCCTGGGCGATTTCATCGACGGACATCGCTTGCCATTCTTCGCCCAGCAGCGCAGCATAACTCAGCACAACCGTCATCGGATTCTTCAGATCGTGGGCGACCGTGTGCGCATACGCTTCAAGCTCCGCCGTGCGCACCTGGATACGCGCTTCCAGGTCTTCGTTCAGGATGGCGTTTTCAATGCTCACAGCGGCCTGATTGGCGAACAACTGCAAAAACGACAGATCGGTCGCCGTAAAAGCGTTTCGCTCTATCCGGTTATCCAGGTAAAGCGCCCCCATTACGTCATCACGCGCGATCAACGGGACGCACATCACCGAGCGCAGGTTCAACGACTGCACGCTGAGCGACGTCTCAAACGTCGGGTCGTCGCGCGCATCGGCGGCTGTCACCGATTGGCCTTCTCTCAGCACGCGATCCAGCACCTGGTGGCTGATTTCCGGTTGGTCGATTTCCTCGCCGTGACGCCGGCGCTTCACGCGAAAGTCAAGCGAGCCGTCCGGCTGACGCAGAATCAGGTAGCCATGTTCGCCATTGAACAGGTCCAGCGCCACGTCAACCGCGTAGATCAGAAGCGGCTGCAAGTCGCGCGTGGCAGCCATACGGCTGCTCAGGTGAAGAATCTGTTCTAACACGATGTTTTTAGCCTCATTCAACGGATATCCCCCATTGCCTAAGGTTCTTCGCAGTAGGGTTCCACGCGATAGAGTACGCGCTCCGGGCAGGTCAGTTCGCGCACATAACGGTTTTGCGCCGTCCATTCGACCAGTTGATCGAAGCTATGTAACGGCCAGAGATATGCAGAAGCGTTGCCACCGGCTGATACAAAAAACGCGTCCGCCGGACCGTAGCCAAGGCTCCATACCCAG
>CAZMNL010000416.1:0-3424 GCA_964567525.1 uncultured Anaerolineaceae bacterium | reverse complement strand
CGGCGGCTCCGTTTTACGTCGAGTGGATCGCGTTCAGCCGGTGGGCGCTGCCGGGCGCGGCGTTCGTGGGGGCACTGGTCGCTATCGGTGTGGTCTATCTGGTGGCGTCGGTCAGTGGGCGGCCCTCGATGGCGACACTGCTGCTGGTCGGCATCGGCATGAACGCCTTCATGGGCGCGATCACCAGCGTGCTGGTCGCCAATGCGCCGGACGAGCAGCAGTTACGCGGCATCGTTTTCTGGCTGCAAGGCGGGCTGGAAGCGCGCACCTGGGATCACGTCGAGCTGGTTGTGCTGCCGATCCTGCTGGGCTGTGGCTTCATCACCGCATTCGGGCGCGATCTCAACGTGATGCTGCTGGGCGACGAGCAGGCGCGCAGTTCCGGCGTCAACGTGGCGCAGGTGCGCGTCCTGCTGCTGGTTACGGCGTCACTGCTAGCGGGGGTGGCCGTGTCGGTCAGCGGCATCATCGGTTTTGTGGGGCTGGTCGTGCCGCACATCGTGCGATTGCTGATCGGGCCGGATCACCGGCTGTTGGTGCCGACCAGCGGTCTGTTAGGGGCCAGCTTCCTCGTCGCAGCGGATACTATCGCGCGTGTCGCGTTCGAGCCGGTGATCCTGCGCGTGGGCGTGGTGACGGCGCTGATCGGCGGGCCGGTTTTTCTGCTGCTGGTGCTGCGCGCGCGGCGAGAGGGCATCGTATGATCCGCGCCGAGGGAGTGTCCTACACGGTCAACGGCGCGTGTATCGTTGAGGATGTCACGCTAACACTGACGCCGGGTGAGTTCACCGGCATCATCGGTCCGAACGGTGCGGGCAAGACGACGCTGCTCAAGCTGCTGGGTGGCGTGCTCGCGCCCACCGCCGGAGCCGTGACGCTGCACGGCCAGCCGCTGGCGCAGATGAAGCCGCGCGCGATTGCGCGCAGCGTGGCGACCGTGCCCCAGGATACCCGGCTGGATTTTTCGTTCAGCGTGCGCCAGGTGGTGATGATGGGCCGCCACCCGCACCTGGGCCGCTTCGATGTCGAGGGCGCGGATGATTACGCGCTGGTAGATGCTGCCCTGTCGCGGTTGGAGATTGCCGACCTCGCCGATCGCCCGATCACGACGCTCTCCGGCGGCGAGCGGCAGCGGGTGTTCCTCGCGAAAGCCCTGGCCCAGCAGTCGCGGATTCTGCTGCTCGATGAACCCATCGCCGCGCTGGACCTGCGCCACCAGTTCAACGTGCTGGCGCTGCTCAAACGCCTCAGCCGCGAGGGGTACACGGTCGCGGTCGTACTGCACGATCTCAACCTGGCAGCGCGCTTTTGCGACCGCGTGGCGCTACTGCACGCGGGCCAGTTGGCTGACTGCGGCGCGCCCGCCGAGGTGCTGACCGAGGATAGTCTGCGCCGGATTTACCGGATCAACGCGATCGTGCGCCTCGATCCGCTGATCGACACGATTTCTGTAATCGCATTTCCCAACGAACCACAAGAGGAGTTACCAACATGATGCGAAGTGTCCGTTTGCTTCTGTCCGTAATTATTCTGGTGAGCCTGGCGGGTGGTCTGCTCTCTGTGCCTACTGCCTGCGCCCAGGACGATCCCGAAACGTGCATTGAGAATGGGGTGCCGCCCATGATGTTAGGTGGCATTCAGCAAATGGCTGGCATCGAAGGTGAGCTGCCGCAGCCGCTGATCGACATGATCGCCGTGATGATGTGCGAACTCGACGTGCCCGACGATCTGCGCGCCGAGGTCGATGCCCTGGTTACTGAGGGCGTCGTCACCGCCGAGCAGGTCGCGCAGGTCGAAGCCATGATGGGCGGCGGGATGCCCGGCAGTCACGGCCAGGGCGACGCCCCGTCCGCCGAAGCCGAAGCGGACGACTCTGCCACGACCGAATATCCGGTCAGCGCGCTGACGCCCGCCGACATCCCCGCGCCGGATGCGTCGCTGTTCCCGCGCGACGTGACGTTCGAGGACCAGACCGTTACCATCGAGGCGCTGCCCGAACGGATCGTCGTGCTTTCGACCGATATGGGCGATGTGCTGATGCAACTCGTTCCGCCGTCACACTTCGCTGCGATCCCCGCGCGTATGGAATCCGGCCCGATGGCGAACTATCCACAGTTGGCGGCGGCAGTAGAAACGACGCTTGCCAGTGAGCACCAATGGGACCCGGAAGCGATCCTGTCCTACGACCCCGATCTGATCGTCGTGCATGTGCGAATGCAGGGCGAAACCGACGCGCTGACGATGCTGGCCGATCTCGGCGTGCCGGTGATCGCGTTTGAGGCGGCGCTGGATACGCCGGAACAGATCGCGGAGATGATCCGCGTGCTGGGACAGGCGACCGGCTCCGACGACCGCGCAGAGGCGCTAGCGTCGGGCTACCTGGCGCGCGTGGACGCCGTAACTCAGGCGCTGGACGGGGTGCCGGATGACGAACGCCCGGCGGTGCTGCTGCTGAATACGCACGGCGGCGGCATCCAGATGATCGTCGGGGCTGGCACCGTGTCCGACACAATGCTGCGACTGGCGGGCGGACGTTCTGCTGCCGGTGAAATGGGCGTGGAGAGCATGACGCCGACCGACACCGAGCAGATCATCGCGGCTAACCCCGACCGGATCATCCTGATCGACTTCATGGGCGCGGGCCGCGACTCCTTCGCACCGATCCTCGACGCGCCGGGCATGAAGACGATCTCCGCTATGCAGGACGCGAACAACATCCTGCTGCTGCCCGCGCGCTATCTGCTGCTCTCGTCGAACAACACCATCGAGGGCATCGAGATCATCGCGGCGTGGCTGTACCCGGACCTGTTCGGCGGCGAATAATCGCAGCGATCTTCGCGACGCCAAAACCGGGCAGGTGGATATCTGCCCGGTTCATGTTTCATACGATTACCTCCCCTATGTGACCGGTCCCCGAATCACGCTCCGGTGACTTCCCACTCAAACAGCTCCGCATCCGGCTTGAGCAGCAGGTTCGAGAGAATGACCTGGAAGTACTCCTTGACACGCGCCGCGTCTTCCGGGTCGCCCTGCCCGTTGACGTGGCGATGGCGCAGCGCAAAAAACGCTTCGCCGCCGTAGGTGCTGGTTTGGGCCGCGACCCGAAGCTGCCGACCGTTGGCCGGATTCGTGATCGTAAAGGCGGGCGAGTCGGGCGTGACGTTGTACCAGTCCCCGGTATAGGTGACGTGCTCCGCGCCCGCGAGGGCTTCCAGTACGGGGCGGCTGCCGACTTCCGGCGGAAGCTGGCTGACGACTTCCATCCCGGCGGGTTCGGGCATATCGTCCCACAACAGCCGGAACGCCAAATGCGTGATGCGGGTAGCCAGTGTGGAACACGGGTAGCTCGCCCCAGCAGCTACGGCCAGCGCGTATCCTCTCAAAAGGGGAGGGAAAAAGGGCTACCCAAAGTGCTAAATGAGGG
>CAZMNL010000415.1:0-3425 GCA_964567525.1 uncultured Anaerolineaceae bacterium | reverse complement strand
CAGTGAAACAGTCATCGATTATGGCTCAAACGTAAAATAGCCACACCCCTTTTTTACCCCGAATCCGGAACACACCCCGCCCCACACGCAAAAACGGCGCGGGACATACGCCGTTTTGTACCGCGCTACAACTCCCACCGCGCTAGATCGTCGCCTGGATCGCGCCGCCATCGACCGGGATCATCGCGCCATGCATGTATCCCGCCGCCGGGGAACACAAGAACACCGCGACGTTGGCGAACTCTTCCGGCTCCGCCATGCGGCGCAGCGGCGTACCGGCGGCGCGCTGCCGGATCATCTCGTCTACTGCGATGCCCTGCTTCTCGGCGCTGGCGGTCATCAGCTCGGTCACGCGCTCGGTGCGCGTCCAACCCGGTAGAATGCTGTTCACGCGGATGCCCTCCGGCCCCAGTTCGTTCGCCAGGGATTTTGTCAGGCCGATCACGCCCATGCGCACGCTGTTAGACAGAATCAGGTTATCAAGCGGCTGCTTGGCAGTCATCGAAGTCACGGTCAGGATCGCGGGGCGGTCGCTCTCGCGCAGGTACGGCAGCGCCGCGCGCACCAGGTACACCGCGCTCATGACGGACAGATCAAACGCGCGCTGGTAATCCGCCGCTGTGACCGTCTCGAACGATCCCGGCGGCGGCCCGCCCGCGTTGGTGACGAGCACATCCAGCCCGCCAAAACGCGCCGCCGCCGCTGCGATCATCTCATGGCAGGCGTCCTCACCGGTCACGTCGCCGGGCAGCGCGATCACGTCCCCGCCGGTTTCCGCGCGGATCGCGGCGGTGGTCGCTTGCAGTTCGTCGGCGTCACGCCCATTGATCGCCACGCGCGCCCCTTCCAGGCAAAACCGGCGCGCGGTCGCCGCCCCTAACCCGCGACTGCTCGCCGCGACAAATACCCGTGCATTCTTCAATCCCAGGTCCATCGCAATCCCCTATACCGTGCGCACGTACATCTGGCGATCTGTGCCGTCGCCGTAGTAGTCCGTAACAATCTCGGTCGGCGCGAACCCCAACCGGCCATAGATGCGCTTGGCGTCGTCGTTATCGACTTCCGCCGTCGTCTGGATGCGCAAAACACCCGCCGCGATCAACTGCTCGATCAGCGTTTCGAGCAGGCGCGTGCCGGTCCCGGTGCGGCGGTAATGCGCCAGCACGCCGAAATTCAGAATCCAGCCGGTTTCGCCGCCCTCCGCCACCGCGCCGAAGACATGCCCGACAACTTTACCGCCGGTGTCCGCTGCCACCCACACCAGCGAGGGGAACAGGTCGAACAACTGCCGGATCGCCAGCAGTTGATAGCCCCCACTGCCGAACACCTTGCGCTCAATCTCTGCAACCGCCTTCAGGTCCGCGACCGTCAGCCGCCGCAGCGTGACTTCTTTGGATGTCGCCATAAAATGTTTTTTCTCCCTATTCGATCTCGACCTTCAAATCCACACGCCCGACTCCGATCACGTCGCCGGACGACACCACCACCGGCTCGTTAACCGGCTCGCCATTGAGCCGCGTGCCGTTGCTGCTGCGCAGGTCTTCCAGCCACCACTGCCCGGCACGCCGCGCCAGCAGCGCGTGTTCCTGGCTGCAAAACGAGTCGTTGAGTACAACCGTATTGGTCGGCGCGCGTCCGAGCGTGGTCACGGGCAGTAGCGGAAAACTCGCGCCCACCAGCCCCGCCGATTGCAGCGCCTCCGCGAGATGCACCGGCATCCGCAGCGTGTCCCCGACCTCAACCGGCGCGGTGTCCGCGTCATCTCCGGCGTAGATAACGTCCGCACCATCCCCGGCACGGATCACGACCAGCCGCGCGCGGTAGCGTTCCGCCACCATCACGGCGGCGGCCCGGTAGTCACGCCAGAGCACCAGGAACACCGCGCCCAGGAAGCCCAGCAGCACGCCCGCCGAGAGCAGCCGCAGCACCAACAGCACCCAATCCACGCTCACGACTCGTGCATCTCCCCGTCCGGCATATCAACCTGGGTATCGCCGCCGCGCTCGCCGTGCGGCCCGGTCGCGTCCTCGACCACGTAGACCAGCGGCACGCCCGCCAGCGACAGCACGTCAGCGGAGCGCAGCACGGACTCGGTCACGCGCGCGTCGTTGACGAACGTCCCGCCCCGGCTGCCCAGGTCATACACCACGAACTGCCCCAGTCTGAAGCGTAGCTGGCAGTGCTGGCGACTCACGCGGCGATCATCGATCACGATGGTGTTATCGCGCCGCCGCCCGATATTGATCACCGTGCGCTTGAGCGGCATGTAGCGGTCGCCATCGATCACTAAAAACGCATTGGGCAGGTCCGGCACGCCCCCGCCCGGATCAGCATCCGGCGCGGCGTCCGCATCACGGACCGGCATCATCTGCGTGGTCTGCCGCGCGGCATCGACGTGATCGGCGCGCACGTTGACGCCGTGCAGCGGGATGTGCGCGTCAGCGGTCAGCACGACTTCCGGCGCGGACTCCAGGCGCAGATCGCTTTCGGTCGCCAGCGTGACGAGATGCTCCGCCAGGTTGCGCGCCAGACCGGGCTGTGCCGCCAGCAGCGCGGCATGATCGTCAGGGTGCAGATGCACGCTGTAATAGTTCGGGGCGGCCAGCAGCCCGGCGTCGTCCAGGTCGGCGTTATCTTCCATCGCGCGGGCCAGCCGCAGCGCGACCTCACGCGGTTGCAGCCGCCCGGCGAACAGCCGCGCAAAGCCACCCTCGACCAGCGCTTGAATGCGTCCTTCAAACTGGGAGAATCGATTCTTGTCCATGCCCCCGATTATAACAGGCCCGCGCGCCAGCGCGATAGCGTGTCAGGGGGGCGTTGGGGAAGCACAGCGCGGCCTGGGGATGCACGCCTATTATCACCCCCAGGCCGCCGCTGATCACGCCCCGTTACCATCCTCATCGGGGGGGCTTTCAAGCCCGGTGAGCGGGGTTTGCACCTTTGAGGGCGGGAAGACGTGCCCGAAGAACTCGGTCAGGTCCTCGCGCCGAATCCGGGTCATGCGCTCGTTGAAGCGCACGAACATCTCGCGGTGAGAGGGGTCTTGCCCTTCTTTGGGCGCATAATTGCCGGACAGCGCGACGTATTCCCATAACTCGTTAAGGTACTTCTCGTGTACGATGCGATAATGCCGCCAGCGATCTTCAGGCCGCCGGAACTGGTACACGCCCGTAACCACCGCCAGGAAAATACCACGTCGGAATCGGATCACGCGGCATCGTTTCACCCCTTGATATGCCACTGTCAAACGCATTACCGGTAGTGTGCGCCATCCGGCGCGAGAAGTCAACCGTCCGGCGCTTGTCAAAGACTCGCATTTGATTCTAGAATTATGACGATACTACTGTGTCTGATAAAAGGAAATCTCGTAGTCAACTACCCAGGGCTAAAGCACCTGGGCTTGTGAAAGCCCATAGTTGACCAGA
>CAZMNL010000414.1:0-3429 GCA_964567525.1 uncultured Anaerolineaceae bacterium | reverse complement strand
GGTGAGGTGAACGTAAGTCAAGCCCAACACACGACTTGTTAAATAGCCTCTAAAAGCTAACTGCTTACGGCTTTACCGAATATCCAGCCAGACATCACACTGCATTGCGTCCGCCAGGACGCGCGCGGCATGGTGTGCCGGAGTATCGTACTGTGCCAGCCGCAGCCGCCGACGCCCGGCGGTTTTCTGGCGCTGGCGCGTGACATCCCACTGGTGCGAAACACCTTCGACATCTTCCAGTACGGCGACCGGGTAAAAGTTCACGCCGTCGGACAGGTGCAGCCACACATCCTGGGTAATCGGCACGGTGTTGCCATTTTCGCCGGATGCCTTGCCGCCGAGCCGCATCCCCAGCATCGTGCCGCGCGCGGGGGTCTGCGACACCAGCACATACGCCACCGCTTCGAACGGCAGTTTCCAGCGCACGCGCCCGCTAAAGCGCTCGCACCGCTTCACCGTGCGCGCGTCTGCATCGACAATCATATCTGCAACGCGCAGCACCAGCCAGATTTGACGCAGCGCCAGGGCCGCCAGCACCGCCGCGACCGCCAGCCCCAACCAGGGCAGCCAGTCCGGATTGACGCTCGCCAGCCCGCTGATCTGCGATCCCACGCCCAGCACGAGATACAGCAGCACCAGCACGCCGAAACCAACCGCGCGCAGCACCGACGCTCGAATCCAGCGCGCGCGCCGTTTCCAGATCAGGCCCGACGGCGTCGTTTGCAGCGCCCACTGCTCGAAGGTGAACGGCGGCGCGGCAGCCGGCAAATCTTTGACTTCTGGCGCGCTGGTCGTAACCATCTGCGGAATCTCGGTGGCGGCGATTTGATCGGTTGCCTGGATCGGCTGCGTGTCGCCCGTGACGGGCGGTGCAGCATCCGGGGCCGGGATCAGGTGAAATGGGCGGTTGATGATGTGTGCCAATGACTGGCCCGCGTGCTGCGCTTTGTACATGTGGGTGGACGCATCGCTGCGCGGCCAGCTTGCCAGTGGACACCAGCGCGGCTTGTAGTCCGTTTCCGGCTGCGCGGCCAGCAGCAGCCCTAAATGCCAGCTCCGCGTTTCCGGTGCCCAGCCGACCACCACGCGCGCGATATCGACGGGCGCAAGCGCGGTATGGGGCAACCTGCGCGCCTGGGCAAACGCGGGCGCACAGACGATTTGTTCCGCCCTGGCATCCAGCAGTGCGACGCGGGAATCGGGCTGGTCGGGCAGCCGTGCCCCGTTATATAAGCGCCAGCGGCGGACATCGATCTCGATGGTCAGATCGTGCGCGGCGCGGATCGTCGCGGGGTCGGACGCCGTACCGGTCAGCGGATCAGAGAGCGGGTTTAGGGGCGAGTTTTGCATACGGCTTCTATCAATCGGCTAACACATAGTTGGTTGACATGCGGTTTGGCACAGTCCTATTTTAGCAGGCTGGCGCGTAAAGTCTACCGCAGTCTTGCGCCGGATGCACACACGCCAGAGTAGGGCCGCGTCATGGCTGAAAACTAACCACTAATCACTGATCGAAGGCGATAAACGCCGCCCGCCCAAAGCCACCAGCAGCCGCAGGAACGCATCATCCGGCGCGGAGTCGCCGTCCGCTGCGGGCACAAAGCGGTGTACCGACTCCCGCGTGCGCAGCGCCTCGCGGACGGTCGCCAGTTTGCGCCGCCGCTTAAACAGAACGTGCTGCGTGCGGTGGCACAGCATCGCGGCGAGTTTTTGTTCCAGCCAGGGCGTGATGTCAATGGCGACGTGCGCGGGGTCGTTCTGGTTCCAGAGGCGATCTTCTTCGCCGGGAATCTGCGCCGCGATGCCGTAGACCGCCGCCGCGAGATCATGTTCGCGCACGGCGCGCCGCACCGCGCGGTGTACCTGCACGTGCGCCGGATGCCCGTATTCGCCGTTGCTGCCGTGCGTCAGCACCACGTCCGCCCCCGCGCGCGTGATCGCGTCCGCGATCTGCGCCGCGAGTGTCGCCTCGTTCGCCGCAAAGCCGAACAACTCGTCCCCCGGCCCCATAACCGGGTCCTCGTAGCCGAGCGTGACCAGGCTCGTCACGCCGAGTGATGCAATCGCGCAGCGCAGTTCGTCCATGCGCACGCGCGCGCGTGCGTCGGGCGTGTCCGCTTCGGCGACCTCGCCGGATTCGCCGCCGCGCCCATCCGTGACGCATACCACATGCGCCGGGATGCCGCGCGCACTGACCGCCGCCAACATGCCGCCCGCCATAATCGTCTCGTCGTCCGGGTGCGCGCCGATGAAGATCACGCCGCGCGGGGTGAGAGTCTCGGCGCTCATGGCAGTTTCACCCGCTTGAGATCGACCGCCGGGCCATCGACGCAGGTCAGCAGGTCGCGCCCGGAGGGGATCATACACGCGCCGCACGCGCCCGCCGCGCACGCCAACCGGTAGAAGAACATCCCGCAGACAAAGCCATCCGGGATTTTGTGGCTGCGCAGTTGGGCCACCGTGTCATAGAGCTTGCGGTAGATTTCCATCTGTGTCTGTACCGGGGCCAGCGCGATCACCTGGTCCGCCCAGTTGAGCGTTTCGACCTGTTCCGGCCAGGACCACGCTTCGTCGCCGTGCAGGACCTCGACTTCGGGCGGCAGCAGTTCCAGCGGGTATTCGCGCGCCGCGCCGTGCAGCAGCAGCGTGACCTCAACTCCGCCGCCGGTCAGGTTGCGCGCCGCGTGGATAAACGGCGTGGGCAGCATGTCATCGGCGATCATCAGCATGTGCAGCAGCCCGCTGCGGAACGGGATCGGGCGTCCTACCGGGCTGAGGATGCTCAGCATCGTGCCGGGGGCCAGGTCCATGCCGGTTGGAATCTCGACCACCACGCGCCCCGGCAGGATGTCCACCGGAATCCAGTGGGCGCGCAGGTACGGGTCCCAGCCGGACGATTTCAGCGGGCGCACGGAGATCGTCTGGCCCGGTTCCAGGTGGGCCAGCGCCGCATCCACCGCGATATCGATGTGCTGCAAATCACGGGAGACGCGCCGCACACGTTCGATCAGGGCCTCAGTTTCGCGCATGGTTGATTTTCCTCACAGTACCAGATCAGGGTAGACTAGGCACGATGATAACACAGATTAAAAGTACACAGTCGTCAGTCATCAGTTTTCAGTTTATGCCAAAGTCCAATGATGCGATCTGTGATAACCAAGCGAGGGAAGCTGTGATGTTTCGACGGTGGTTGTTTACAGGAGTGCTGCTAGCGCTGGTGTGCGAGATGGGAGCCGGGCAGATCGCCCGCGCGCAGGATGGCGGCGAAGACACGCCCGCGCCGCTGACGCTGCTCAGCGTGGATGCAGCGTTCCCGGTGTTGTTTCAAACGCTCGCGCCCGGCGAAACGCCGGACTCCGCGCGGCTGACGCCGCTGCTGGCGCTGGACGCCGAACAGCGCACCGAGACGCCGCTCATCTACGTCGCAGT
>CAZMNL010000413.1:0-3433 GCA_964567525.1 uncultured Anaerolineaceae bacterium | reverse complement strand
CGCGCCCTGGTTTGTCTGCGAGGATGACGATGGGCGGCGCGTGGTGCGCACGGTCGGCTGCGTGGACGTGACCGATTACCTGGACGTGATCGCGCGGCGCGGCGTGGAAGACGCGGTTTACACGGCGCTGCTGGGCTGGCTGGCGGCGCACGGCGACGAATTCGACGAGGTGCTGATGTGCAATGTGCCGGGGCGCTCGATGGCGCTGGAGCGCATTCCCGTGCTGGCCGCCGCGCACGGCTTGCAGACCGAAACACGTTTGCAGGATGTGTGCCCGGTGGTGAGCCTGCCGGATGACTTTAACGAGTATTTCGCGGCGCTGGATAAGAAGAACCGCCACGAACTGCGCCGCAAAATTCGGCGCGCGACGGGATCGAGCGAGTGGTATATCGTCGGGCCGGAACACGATCTTGATGCGGAGATCGCCCGGTTTCTCGCGCTGATGGCGGCCAGCACAGAAGAAAAGGCCGCATTCCTGCAAGATGAGAAGAACCGGACGTTCTTCGAGCGCATTGTACCGAAGATCGCGGCGCGCGGCTGGTTGCAGCTTGCCTTCCTGACGGTCGGCGGTGATCCGGCGGCGGCGTATGTCAACTTTGTGTATAACAACCGCGTGCTGGTGTATAACTCCGGGCACGCGGCGGGTGAGCACGGCCACCTGAGTCCGGGTATTGTGCTGCTGGGACGGCTGATCGAACACGCCATCGCGCAGGGTTACGCGGAGTTTGATTTTCTGCGCGGGGACGAGGCGTACAAGTACGATATGGGCGGGCAGGATACGGAAGTCCACCAACTGCGCATCAGCCCGGAAAGCGCGGAGAACAGCCTGTGAGCCAGCATGAGGTCCGGCGGATTGCCATACTCAGTGTGCATACCAGCCCGCTGGCGACGTTGGGCGGCAAGAAGACCGGCGGCATGAACGTTTATATCCGCGATTTGAGTCTCGAACTGGGGCGGCGCGGGATTTACGTGGATATTTACACGCGCATCGCGGAGCCGGAACAGCCGCGTATCGTGGTGATGGGCGACACGGTGCGCGTGATACACGTGTCTGCCGGGCCGCCGCGTTTCCTGGGCAGCAGCACGATCTATCCACATTTGCCGGAATTCATCACGGGTGTGCTGGCATTTGCGGCGGCGCAACGGGTGCAGTACGACGTGATCTACAGCCATTACTGGCTCAGCGGGTGGGTGGCGCACGAACTGCGCGCGCAGTGGCATGTACCGGTCGTGCAGATGTTCCACACGCTGGGGCGCATGAAGAACCGCATCGCACAGGACCCCGGACAGGTCGAGGCGGATATTCGCATCTTCACCGAAACGGATACGATCTCGTGGGCGGACCGCCTGATCGCGGCGACGCCCGCCGAACGTGCGCAACTGCTGTGGCTGTACCGCGCCGACCGCCGCAAGATCGAGATCGTGCCGCCGGGCGTGGACCTGGACCGGTTCGCGCCGGTGGACAAAGCCGACGCCAAGCGGCAGATCGGCATCCCGGAAGACGACCGGCTGCTGCTGTTTGTGGGGCGGATTGAGCCGTTGAAGGGCGTTGATAACATTCTGCGGGCGGTGGCGCTGCTGCATGAGCGCCAACCGGCGCTGCTGCGTGATGTGTGCGCGGTGGTGATCGGTGGGAATGTTGAAGACGCTGCGCCCGATGATGAGATCACGCGCCTGATGGCGCTGCGCGAAGAACTGGACGTCGGGGACCGCGTGCGGTTCCTGGGGGCACGGGATCAGGATGTGCTGCCGTATTATTACAACGCGGCGGAGGCATTGATCATGCCGTCGGATTATGAGAGTTTCGGTATGGTGGCGCTGGAAGCGATGGCGTGTGGCACGCCCGTGATCGCGTCCGAGGTGGGCGGGCTGGCGTTCCTGGTGCAGGATGGTGTGAACGGCTTCCACGTGCCGACGCGCGAACCGGCGGCATTGGCCGAGCGGATCGCGTATCTGCTGGAAACACCAGAGCGCCACGAAGCGATCCGCCGGGCCGCACGCCGGACGGCAGAGGCTTACGGCTGGCCGGTGATTGTGGACCGGTTGCTGGCACTGTTTGAGGGCGTGATCCACAGGCGGGCGAGCACCAACCGGTCGCCGATCCCCGCCTCGCGCCTGTGAGCGTGGGCTGTGTCTCAGCCGCCGTATGAGTCCACCGTGTTGACGCTTTCGGCGTCAATGTAGGGCGTTTTTTCTTCCAGGTTGAGCAGCGTATCGCTTTCTTTCACGATGTTCTGTCCCTGGTGATACAGCACGTTGTTGAAGGCGTCAAAGCGGTAGCGGCGGTTGACCCACCCGTACCGGGGATGATAGAACACGACGTTAAAGCGGATCGCTTCATCTTCCGGGATGGGGAAGTCGTCCACCAACCACACGGGGGCGTACTGCTGCAAGTGGGGGATGGTTTTCTGATCGCGCAGTTGGCGCATACGTTCGATCTTGTCTTTCGTATCGCTCATCGTTTGAATCCTCAATTCGTGCGTGTAGAGTCCTCTTTTGGAATCAAAGTTTTGCACCCTGCTATTGTATTCGATTGTGCGCGGATCGGGTAGTCGAATCTGGGGCAGGGGGCGCAAAAACAGCCGGGCCATATATCCCGGCTGTTTTGTTGTTAGGAAAACCGGTTGGGGCTATTGAACGCGGTTCGGCATGTGTTGCTTGTAGGTGGGAATCAGCGCGACTCCCTGTTCGTTGATGATCTTGAGCGTGCTGCCGGCCCGCACCAGCAGATCGGGGCGTACACTGACGCGGCGCACGCGGTTGTCGATCTCGACATCCGCCCAGCCGCGACCGACACGTAAGACATGACCCACCTGTATAACCTGCGTTGAGGTACTCATCGCTGCTAGCTCCTCAAAACACCAATAAAATCACGAAACCGTCACGGAAACGACACATCACAATCCACCCAGGTATGCTCCTTAACTTCAATTTAAACATTTAAAGCTCTATAAAATCAACAAAAATCCCTGGTAATGGGGGTAATAACGGTCATAAAATCCACTGTTTAGTATACCAGTTAAGATAAGTATTTATGCGAATGTCGTTGTGCAGAATGTCAAAATGCGATTTGTGGTTTACCGGTGAGAATGTCAGTATAATCGCGGGCGGAATTTAACGGATTGCAAAAAAGGTTGGGGGATGCCATGCCACGCGCGATTTTGAGCACCTATGATAAAACCGGTTTAGTGGGCTTCGCGGAAGGGCTGGCGGAGTCCGGCTGGGACCTGGTCGCCAGCGGGGGGACGGCGCGCGCGCTGGAGCTGGCGGGGCTGGTGATCACGCCGGTAGAGCGCGTGACTCAGGCCCCTGAAATGCTGGCCGGGCGTGTCAAGACGCTGCACCCGGCGATTCACGCGGCGATCCTGGCGCGCGATACCGAAGACGATATGGCCGCGCTCGAAAAGCACGGTTATGCGCCGGTGGACGTGGT
>CAZMNL010000412.1:0-3459 GCA_964567525.1 uncultured Anaerolineaceae bacterium | reverse complement strand
CCCGATCTATACTTGAGCCTTCCAAAATGCAAAGTAGCCACACCCCTTTTTTCCCTTAACAATCTCTGTGTCCTCCGTGTACTCTGTGGTGCATCTTTTTGCCCCGAATTTGAAACGCACCCATCCACACATGCGCCATGTGCAAGCGCAACCAGTTCAGTTATACTAAGGGTGTACTGGGTAAACCCACATCATCCGCACATCACGTATAAACGGCAGAGAGCATGGATCAATCCAGGATTCGCAACTTCTCGATCATCGCACACATCGATCACGGCAAGAGTACACTCGCAGATCGCCTGCTTCAGATCACCGGCACGATCAGCGAGCGCGACATGCAAGAACAGGTCCTCGACGATATGGACCTCGAACGCGAGCGCGGGGTGACGATCAAAGCCTCAGCCGTGCGGATGCAGTATACCAACAGCGCGGGCGAAACCTACGAGATGAACCTGATCGACACGCCCGGCCACGTCGATTTTTCCTATGAAGTCAGCCGCGCGCTGCAAGCGTGTGAGGGCGCGGTGCTCGTCGTAGACTCCACGCAGGGTATCGAAGCGCAGACGCTCGCCAACCTGTACATGGCGCTCGAACAAAACCTCGAAATCCTCGCCGTTGTGAACAAAACCGATCTGCCCGCTGCACGCCCTGACGAAATCGCGCAGGAGATCGAAGAACTTGTCGGGCTGGATGCTGCCGACGTGATCCAGGTCAGCGCCAAGACCGGCGAAAACGTCGCCGCCGTGCTGGATACCATCGTGCGGCAGGTCCCGCCGCCGCGCGGCAACCTGGAAGCCCCGGTCCGCGCCCTGATCTTCGACAGCCACTACGACGCTTACAAGGGCGTGATCGCTTACGTGCGCGTGATCGATGGCATGATCAACCGTAACGACAAGCTGCGCCTGATGGCAACCGATGTGCTGGTCGAACCGATTGAACTGGGCATCTTCAACCCGCGTATGCACCCGATGGACCGCATCGGGGCCGGTGAAGTCGGCTATATCGCCACCGGCCTGAAGACCGTGCGCCAGTGCCGCGTCGGGGATACCGTCACGCTGGCGGCGAACCCCGCCGCCGAAGCGCTGCCCGGCTACAAGCAGGCCAAGCCGATGGTCTTCGCCGGGTTCTACCCCTCGGACAACGACGACTACAACGACCTGCGCGACGCGCTGGAGAAATTGCAGCTCAACGACGCCGCGCTGGTCTACGAACCGGAAACCTCCCAGGCACTCAACTTCGGGTTCCGTGTGGGCTTCCTGGGCCTGTTCCACATGGAGATCGTACAGGAACGACTCGAACGCGAATATGACCTCGACCTGGTCGCCACTTCGCCCAGCGTGGAATACCAGGTCGTCAAGCGTGACGGCGAGGTGCTGCGCATCACCAGCCCCGCCGACCTGCCCGACGAGAGCGTAATCGACGAAATCCGCGAACCCTGGATGCAGATCGAAATCTTCGCGCCGGAAGAATTCATCGGCGCGATCATGGAACTCGTCACCGGCAAACGCGGTGAATACATCAGCATGGATTACCTGGACGCCAAGCGCGTGCAGTTGAAGTATAAGATTCCGCTGGCGGAACTGATCGTTGACTTCTACGACCGGCTGAAATCAGGCACACGGGGCTATGCAAGCCTGGACTACCATTTTGACAGCTATCGCGCCGAAGAGCTGGTCAAGCTCGATGTGCTGGTCAACAAGATTCCGGTCGATGCCCTTGCCATGATCGTCCACGAGGATGAATCGTTCAACAAGGGGCAGAAGCTCGTTTCCAAACTCAAGAAGCTGATCCCCCGCCAGCAGTACGAGGTGCCGATCCAGGCCGCAGTGGGTAAACGCGTTGTAAGCCGCGCCAACGTCAAAGCCCTGCGTAAAGACGTGCTCGCCAAATGTTACGGCGGCGACGTAACCCGCAAGAAAAAACTGCTCGAAAAGCAGAAAAAGGGTAAAAAGCGCCTGAAGATGATCGGCAATGTCGAAGTCCCGCAGGAAGCATTTATGGCAGTGCTGAGGCTCGATGACGATGACTAACAATTGTGTACCCCACCACCCCCCGGTTCCGCAGCGTGTCGAAAGCGACAACCTGTTGATCCGGCCCACCACGCGCGCGGACGCCCAGTATCTCAAGACGTGGTGGAACGACCCCGCCACCGACATGACCGGCGGCAACGCCGATGGGATGCAGTACGACGACAGCGACATGGAAGACTGGTTCCAGCGCTATGTCGATGGGCGTGACTGCCACACCCATTTCATCATCTGTCTGCGCGCAGACGAACAGAAACCGATTGGCGAATTCTACATCGCCAGCGACGACCGCCCCGGCTGTGTCGGCGTGGCGCTGATCATCGGCGACACCACCGAATGGGGCCATGGCTACGCCGCCGAAGCGCTCAAAGCCTACGCCCGCGCGCTGTTCGCGTCCGGCATCTGCCAGGCGCTGCGCATGGATATCGCCGTGAGCAACGAACGCGCCTTTCGCATGGCCCGCAAAGTCGGGTTTGAGGTCGAACACGTCTGGGCCAACGGCCTGTTCCAGACCATGATCCTCACCGAAGATGCGTTCCGCCTGCGGCATCCGGCCCCCGGCGGCTAGATTCCAGAGGGCGCTCCCGGCGGAGCGCCCCACCCAACACCGTACAACAGGCAATCACTATGACTGAAACAACCTCTCCCAGGCGGCGCGCACCACTGCCGCCGACGTACTATGTCGCCCTGCTGACAGTCGTGCTGTTCGCCTTCAGCATCACGCTGCTGCTGCCGGTCATCGCCCTGTATATCACCGGCGAACTCAACGCCGCCGAACACTGGATCGGGACCGCTACCGTCGCCGTCACCGTGATGGCCGTCTCCACGCGCATCCCGGCGGGCACGCTCTCCGACCGGCACGGACGCCGCCGCCTGATGCTGATCGGCGCGGCGCTCAGTGTGGTGGCGGGGCTGCTGTATATCGTCAGCTACAGTTTGCCGGTGTTCCTGCTGGCGCGGATGTTCTCCGGGGCCGGGCTGGGCCTGTTCACCTCCGCCAACAAGGCCCTGATCGCCGATCTCGCGCCCCCGTCCCGGCGCGGCGAGGCGCTCGGTATGAGCAACGCCGCGTTTTCGCTCGCCATCGTCGCCAGCCCGCTGCTCAGCGAATGGCTGATGAACACGATCAGCTATCAAGCGGTGTTCGCCGCGAGCACGATTCTGGCGGCGGCGTGCCTGCTGCTAACCTACACCCTGCCGCGCGTCAAGCCCGCCGAAGTGGACGATCACAACTTCCGGCATCACCTGGGCGTGATCTTCCGCGAGCGCGGTTCCTGGGCGGCGAACCTGCTGATGATCGGGTTAGGGGCGGTGCTTTCGATGATGTTCACGTTTTACCCGCTGCTGGCCGAGCGCAAAGAGTTGTTTATCGACGCGCCGCGCCTGTTCGCGTCGATGGCGATGGGCATGGGCCTGAGCATCTGGGCGCTGA
>CAZMNL010000411.1:0-3465 GCA_964567525.1 uncultured Anaerolineaceae bacterium | reverse complement strand
TCAGTTATCAGTGGTCAGTTTCAATAAGACGCGGATTCGCGCGCGTGGGGGGGGCAGCGAATACACGCATCACTGAAAACTGTGAACTGAAAACAAAAAAAAGAGGGAAGGGGCGGGGTGTCCTTCCCATCTTATTTTGTATCGCAAGGTGGCCCTTTTGAAGGTGGGTCAGGTGGGGGTGGGGAGCATACGGGTAATATGCGCCACCTTGCGGATACGACTTTGTTGTCGAGCGTTTCATCACGCTCTTGATTTAAACAATACACCGCCGAAATTAATTTCCCATAAAAATCTGCATAAAAAACGTTTGAATACCTGAATTCGTACTGCGTGCCGTTGGTTGGATTCCAGATTGGGGCAAAAAGATAATTCACCACAGAGGACACAGAGCGCACAGAGCAACAAAAGAAAAGAGAGAGACATCGGGCAGGCGTGCCAGGCCGTTTGCACCTGCTTTTTTCTCAAAAAACCTTCTCCGTGTACTCTGTGGTGAGATTTTTCGCCCCGGATTCGAAATACGCCCGTGCCGTTTCACCAATGGTCGTAGAGCCGGATATGCTGTACACTGAAGGCACATTATTTTTCACACCCAGGTCAGGCGGGGCGGGGCACAGACTCGATCAGGATGCGGTAAAGAATCAGCGATGACTGACGGACATACCTCAAACCAGGAACTGCTCGCCGAATTAACCACACTGCGCCAGCGGGTTGCCGACTTCGAAACGCGCGAATCGGAATGGGCCGCGATTGAAGAGATGCTCCGGCAGCGCCAGAGCGAACTCGAAAGCCTGCTGGAAACCAGCCGCGATCTCTCCGGGGTGCGCGCCATCAAGCAGCTTTTACCCGTGATCGCCGAGCGCCTGACCGCGCTGCTGGCCTCTGATGAATGCGTGTTGTTCGCGCTGCAACCGGACGGGCATACGCTGCACGCGATGATGGCGCTCGGCCCTCATGCCGCGCAGATCGAAGGCGCGACGATGGATATCGACCAGGGCTTGACCGGGATCGTGATGCAAACCGGCGAACCGCTGATCGTCAATGACGCCCAGGACGATCCGCGCACGGTGCGCATTCCCCCGCCTCCCGTCAACAAAAACCGGCAGGCTCACGTGATGATCGCGCCGCTGCGCGTGCGTGGGCGCATCATCGGCGCGATGGTACTCAACCGTGTGCCGGGCCAACCGTTCACCGAAACAGACCTGCGGCTGTTTGACGGTTTTGTGCAGCAGGTCGCGGTAGCGATTGAAAACTCGCGCCTGTACGACGAGATTCGCCGCTACACCTCAGAACTCGAACAGCGCGTCAGCGAGCGCACCGCCGAACTACAGCAGCAGCACGACGAGATGGAAGCCGTGATCAACAGTGTCGCCGACGGCCTGCTGATTACTGACGAGAACGGCACGATCATGCGGATTAATCCCGCGCTGGAACAGATGTCCGGCTACCGCGCGGCGGAACTGGTGGGCCTCAACGCGCGCATGTCGCGTTCGGCGTTGTCGTCATCGCCGGAGCATATCCAGGCGGTCTGGGACACCGCGCGCCAGGGCGGGCAGGTGCGTTTCGAGATGCCCATCCACCGCCGCAATGGGACCACCTTCGACGCCGATTTGAGCATTGCGCCGCTGGCGGGGAGAACCGGGGAGCCCGTTAACTCCAACCGCGACTATAAGTATCGCAACACGCCGAAGGAACTGCACGGCCTGAAGTACATCATGCATCGCCACGACCAGCCGGCCAGGCTCAACCTCGAAGTCTTCGAAGGCGGCATGCTGTATGTCGGCATCTTCGACGCCGAGGGCGGCGACCGGAAGACCCCGAATCAGATCGGCCTTGATGGCGACTGGGAGAAGGTCGGCACCGCCATCACCTCGCCGAGCGACCGCGACTACACTGCCATCTTTTACCGCGCGCAAGTGACCGAGGGCGAGAAGTACACCGTCGCGTCGATCAACAAGTGGGGCACGATTGTGCTCGCCGGCAAGATCGCCGGCGGCGCGGCGGCGACGGATGTGCCCGCGGTCGTCGAGCAGGCCCTGTCCCGACATTTTGGCCGGGCGCCCGAGGTCCAGGCCGTCCGTCGCAAGTCCTACAGCGACAGCTATGACGAGGGCAGCATCGGCCTGAAGCTCTCGGCCGACCTGTGGCGCGAGAGCCAGGCCTGGCAGGCGTTCGCCGGTTACAACATGGCCAAGCAGGCCCGCCATCACGATGTCGACTCGCTGGTCTGGTGCACGTTGCGCGGCGGCGGTAACACCGTCACCTACATGAAGCCGCTCATCGACTTTCACGATCATGCCAAGCTCGCGTTCTACACCTACAGCAGCGCCATCGAAGATTATTTCGCCGCAAGTGAAGGTGTTGATGTGGCGTACGGCCCGCAGGATACGTTCACGCCCGTCGTCATCGGTCTCGGGGATGCACGCGCCGTTGATCTGACCATTGAGTGCATCGACGAAGCCGGACGCGTCGCCGCCAGCAAAACCTATCGCAACGTGAAACTGCCCGAAGGTCGGCCCATCGTCAAACTCGATCCGTACAAGCCGGCCGTCAGCGGCGAAGGCTACTACGGCGTGACGTACAAGATCCATGACGGCGACCAGACGCTCGGCCGATCCTTCGAGTTGAAGTTCATCACCGCCAGCGACAAGGCGAACGGCCAGACGGAGTTCATCGGTGGCGGGACTTTCTTCGACGACAAGCAGCGCGTCGAGTTTCTGACCCATTACGCCAGGCAGGCCTGCTGCTTCGTCGATGATCCGGACCTGAACAGGAAGGTCGTCACCGACGAGCAGGTCGCCGAGGTCATGGACAACATCAAGCCGCAGCCTCTGCCCGAGGTGCGCAAGCGGATGCGGCTGAACGACGGCTGGCGTTACATCGCACGCCGCGAGGGCGAGACGGAACAGGATCAGCAGCGGCTGGCGACGTGGACCGGCGATGGCATGACCATCCGCGATGACCAACTGCTTTTCACGTCGGATGGCACGGAAGTCCAGCGGGACATCCCGTCGCAGGACTGGCGGTTCTTCGTCGAGTGGGACGTGCAGTCGGTCGCGGGCAAGACGGCAAGTGTCGCGCTGGACGGCGAGCAGGGCCAACTGCTCGCCGTGGCGATCGACGGCCGCGGCAATGTCACCGCCGCCGGCCCCGCCTTCCGGCCCCAGGTCCAGAATCCAGTCCGCCTGGCTGATGAAGTCCAGGTTGTGTTCCACCACCAGCAGCGAATGCCCCGCGTGGCCGAGGCGGTGGAAGGTCTTCAGCAGGACCTGTACGTCGGCCATGTGCAGGCCGGTGGTCGGTTCGTCGAAGATGAAGAGGTACTGCTGGCCTTTCTTCGGGGCGGCAAGGTAGGAGGCGAGTTTCAGCCGCTGCGCCTCCCCGCCCGACAAACTCGCCGTGTTCTGCCCCAGCCGGATGTACCCGAGCCCCACGTCCACGAGCGGCTGGAGGCGGCGGGTAATCGCC
>CAZMNL010000410.1:0-3465 GCA_964567525.1 uncultured Anaerolineaceae bacterium | reverse complement strand
GGCTGCTGCTGTTGGTCGAGGTGGTGGCGGTCGTGGGAGTCGTCGTGGTGCTGGGCTATGGCGGCTACCTGATTATCAACGAGAACAATAAGATCGAGGCATTAGAGCAAAAATCCGCCGATATTCAGCGCGAAGCCGACGCCATGCGCGCCACGCCGACCCCGCGCCCCGACCTGAGCGTGCGCCTGACCGATTATGTCCTGCCCGGCGGGCACTACTCGCCCGACCAGACCGGCGGCGAATACGCACTGAATCTCGACGAAATCCCGGAGAGCCTGCGCCCGATGGCGGTCGCGCAGCTCACCGCACCGCAGGTAGAGCGCGTGACGCCGCAGGCCAACAGCCCGGTCGAGATCGTGATCGATACGCCGCGCGTGCAGGTCAAAGCCAACATCTACGGCGGCGAGGACTGGTACTCGCTGATCAAGGGTGTAGGTCACGTGACCGGCAGCGCCAATCCCGGCGAAACGAGTAATATGGTGCTGGCGGCCCACAATGACATCTACGGCGAAATCTTCCGCGACATTGAATACCTGGAAAAAGGTGACGAAATTCGGGTACGAGCAAACACCGGTCAGTGGTATACTTATGTGGTTGATGACAAATTTCCGGTTGGCCCGACCGATGTATGGGTGATGGCCCCCGGCAACGAACCCGTTGTTACGCTGATCACCTGTTGGCCGTACCGGGTGAACACCAAACGTATGATCGTCATTGGGAAACTGGTCAGCGACTCGCGGACGTAAGCCGTCATGACCTGGAACGCACAAGTGGATCGCTGTCCGCCCGACGGATTCATCGGCGGGCTTGTAACCCTACTGGATCGCAAAGCGGCCCGCTGGTTGCGAGCGTGAGGTGTCACCACACCCGGTCGCCGTTTGCCTTTAGCTGACTGCTGCAAGCTTATCGCTTACAGCTATTTTGACAGGAGACAATTTCCGAGATGGCTAAAAAGTCACAACGTCCCAATATTCCTGAGGCTACGCTGGAACGCGCGCGCCGCCAGATGGGTAATGCGCCGGTGGTACCGGCCCCGGTTATAGAAGAAACTCAGGAACAACGCCAGACCAAACCGGTCCCCGCACCGCGCAAACAGTTGAGCAGCGCCGATCTGCGCGCTGAGTACGCTTACGTGGTTTCTGATTTGCAGAACATGGGGGTTCTGGCGGGCGCGTTCCTGCTGGTGCTGATCGCGCTGGCATTCGTACTCTAGCTGCGCAGCTTGGCCGAGACTCAAAACCGGGACAGCCACAAGACTGCCCCGGTTTTTTGTGTGTGTGCGAGTCTTCGCGCCTCAAAACGCGCGTCAGTCGGACGTTTTAGGCTGATCCAGGAAATAAATCACCCAAATGAGTTGGCCTTTGCTCCCCTTCCCTGAGGGAAGGGGTTGTGGGGGATGGGGTAATTATTTTCTTGGCGTAGCCTTAGACGTTTGATCGGGCGGCGGCGATGGCCGCTTGAGTCGCCTGGTGATCGGGCGCGAATCGTTCGCGTGTGAATTGTTCTCGTGTGAGTTGTTCGCGCTCGGCTCGGTTTTCGGCGGAGATATTTTCGGCTTGTCGTTGGGATCTTCCACCTTGCGCTGTGACTGCACAGCATGGAATACGCCAGATGGCACGCGGGCAGGGGTGCGCGGTCGAGCAGGCAGACGATGCAAAGACGGGGGTTTGTAGATATTCGGCGTCTCCACCGGGCCAAACGAGCCGGTCGAAAATGGCTGGCGCTCACCGCCGGGACTCTGCGCTTCCGGCTCGCGCGTTGAAGCCGGGGTATTGGCCGGAGAACGCAGCGGCATGATCGACGGGGTTTCTGGCGGCGCGCTTTTGGACCGCATCTCGCGGTGACTTTGCAATTGCAGCGGCGGCGCAACATCCGTTTCGCCCCTGGCTGCGCCCGCCACATCCACCGGGACCAGCACGCTGATCTTGGTGCCTTTGCCGACTGCACTTTGAATCTGGAGTTGTCCCTCGATCAAACCGGCGCGCTCACGCATGTTAATCATACCCAGGCTGCCGCGCTGGTCATAGTCTGCGTCGGTCGCCTCGACATCGAACCCAACGCCCTTGTCCTCGATCTCGGCCACCACGAAATTATCTTTGTGATACAGGCGCACCCATATCTGCTCGGATTGGGCATGTTTGCGCGCGTTGTTGGCGGCTTCTTCAATGATGTAAAACAGCACGCCCTGCGCATTGGTGTCAAGATACGTTTCCACGTTGGGGGTGGCCTGCACCACCACATTCGTATCGTGCGTATCAAGCATCCTTTCGGCAAGCTGGCGCAGCGCCGCTACCAATCCCTGATTTTCCAGCACCAGGGGCCGCATGGTGAACAGCATGTGGCGGATTTCTTTGGTGGTGCGCCGGGCGAGTTCTTCAACCTTCCAGAGTTCCTCAACAGCTTGCTGAGGTTGGCGTTCGATCAGGCGGCGGATATAGTTTGCGCGCATGGCAATTGCGGCGACACTCTGCGTCGGGCCATCGTGCAGGTCGCGCGCCAGCTTTTTACGCGCGTCTTCCTCGACCTCAACGATCTTCACTTTCTCAGCCAGCAAATTCTGGTAGAGTACCGCGTTTTGCAGCGAGAGCGTGGCCTGTGTGCCGATGGCGGTCATCAACTCGACCTGGTTATCGGAGAAGGCGTTGGGCTGGTCGCAGCCAAACACGATCACGCCGTACAGGTCATACCCAGCCCCCAAAGGAATCGCCAGGACAGATTTAGCGTCTTGAAATGCCGCAAAATAACGCAGTTCGGGGTCGTCAATGCCTTTGCCGCCGAAGATCGGCTGCATCTGCTTGAGCGCCAGCCCCAGGACTCCGCGCTGACCGGCAAGCGCCACGTGCTGATCGGCGGGAGTCAGGCCGCGTGCCGTGATGACGCGCAATTTCTTTTCCTCGCCGCGAAACAGCAAAATCGCGCTGACCAGCCGCGTATCCGTACCGAGGTCTTCGCGCAGGCTCAACGCGCCGATATCCTGGGCCACCTCCATCACGCGGCGGTGATCGAGCGTGCTGCTCAGCGTGATCGCCATCTCGTAGATGGCGCGAGCGCGTTCGCGCATGATGCGCAGCATTTGCGCTTCCTGGACGAGCAGCGTCTCGTGCTGCGTGTCCTGGCCGCTGTTGGATTGCCGCAGCGCCTGCCCCATGCTCAGGGCCAGCACCCCGGCCAGACCTCCAACACCTGCAATGCCCGCGAAAATGAGGATATCATCCTGCAAGGCAGCCGTATCGCCAACTGCCAGCGCATAGCCCACCAGGGCCAGCGCGATCAGCAGTGCGAGCACCAGCCAGCGCACGATCAGGCCCCTGATATTTGGTTGTGCGGAGAGTGCCATTCCGGTATTCAAATTCACCGCCCATAGATAACAAAAAACCGCAGTGGAGGATGCACCTACCATGCGGCATCTGGTGTGGGCGCGAAGGGACTCGAACCCCTGACCTCACGGATGTGAACCGTGCGCTC
>CAZMNL010000409.1:0-3476 GCA_964567525.1 uncultured Anaerolineaceae bacterium | reverse complement strand
CCGACCGGGACCAGCCGCACATCGGCCTCAATCCCCTGGTAATCGCTGTACCAGAAGTAGGTCAGGCCGTTGGTAGTATTGGCGACACCCTGCGCGCGGTATTCGGGATCGTTGTCGGCGGTCACGTCGCCACGCAGCGGGAAGCCCAGTTCGCCGATCAGGTGGTAGATGAAGAAGTCGGTTTCGCCGCTGTTGCGCAGCGGCAGCACCAGCAGCAGGTCTTCGGCGGGCCAGTCCGCGTTTACGTCCTGCCACGTCACGGCGGCGGGATCGTCTTCCGTACCCGCGCGGAAGATGGCCCCGGCGGTTTGCGCGTCCAGGCATTCGAGCCAGTTATTCGACGACGGCACGGCGACCAACTGCGCCTCGTAGCCCAGGTTGACTTCGTAGGGATCGATGCCGTTCGCCTCGCACAGCGCGATCTCGTCGTCAGAGGGCAGGTGGGTGGTTTGCAGCACGTCGGCCTCGTTCTGGCAGAACGCCTGCCAGCCCTGGTCATTGCTGCGGATGATTTGCGAAACGGACCCATTGGGGTAGCGGGTCGCCAGCGGCACGGAGAGCGTGTCGGTCAGGGTCGCCAGCATCGACGTGCCCGTGACTGTGACCATGCCCGCGAGATCGTTTTGCACGCTGACGGGGGTCAGCGGGCGGGTGAAGGTGCGGCCCGTGTTGCCCGTCAGGACGTTGCTCAGGCCGTATTCGTAGGAACCATCTTCGGCGGGCGTGTAGCCCTGCTCAGCGGCCAATGCCTGCACGCCTTCGGGCGCGGCCAGCACGAACTGCATAAAGCCCTGTACCTCGGCGCGTGCGGCGCTCTCGGCGTTAATGTACAGGTAATCGGTGCGCATCAGCGGGTAGCTGCCTGCGCCCAGCGTCGCCGGACTCGGATAGACACAGTCGCCGTCTTGCGTTTCGATGTCCAGCACGTACAGGCCGCCGGTCGCGTCGGGGTTGCTTTGGAGCGCGGCGTTGGTGGCCTCTTCGCGTTCTTCGGCCCAGATGACGCTGTTGTTCCATTCATCCTCGTCGAAGCCCAGCGCGTCCAGTTCGGCGAGCGTGACGAACCCGAACCCGTTGGACTGCGGCACGGAAATATCGAGCAGCATGTCGGTCAGTGCGCGCTGTTCGATGCCCTCGCGCAGTTCATTGGCGGGCAGCAGGCTGCGGAACAGCGCATAGGCCGGGGACGTGGGTTCCGGGCCGTAGAAGGCCGCTGACTCGTCCGGCGCGCCCAACTGCCACAGGTCATAGACCTCGCTCACCGGGGGGCAGACGAGATTGGCTTCGTCGGAGACGACCAGCACGAGCGCCTCATACGCCAGCACCGTTTCGACAAAATCCTGCCCGTCGCGCGTGCAGGCTGCGATCTGATCGTCCGTAATCGGCTCGGTGGACATGACGATATCAACTTCGCCGCTGCACAGCGCATTGAAGCCGCTGTTCATCCCGCCGCGCGGGTCAATGGTCACGTTCGCATCGGGATTCGCCTCAACATAGGCGTCTCGCAGCGCGATCACCAGGTTTTCCAGTTCGTTGGAACCCTGAATCACGACCGGCTCGGCTTCGTCGCCGCCATCTTGAGCCGCTGCTGGACTTACGCCCAGCGGAAAGACAACCACCGCAATCAACGCGGTCAATACAACCAGCCGGACCAAACGCCAGGAAGTCGGCATGAGTGCTTCTCCTCCAAATGTCAGTATCGAAAAACGAAATCATGCACAGCATCACGCGCGGCCCACCGGTTAACCTGACCCAGCATACGCGCGCGTGGTTCTAATGTCTTCACCGGAGCATGATTGTACACGTTCGGCGCGATATGTCCAGCGTAAACGCGGTTTGCCAGAAACCCGCCTATTCTAGCGTGGCGAGTTTCCTGGTATAATCGGCGTATCCAGGCGATCAAGACCGATCTAGACAGAACGAGGACGATATTTCTGATGATTGACGCAAACCAGTTACGCAACAGCACGAATTTCACGGCGGACGGTGAAATTTACAAGGTGCTGAAGTACCACCACAACAAAACCGCGCGCGGCGGCGCGACGATTAAGGTGCAGGTGCGCAATCTGCGGACCGGGACCACGCGCGAAATGACCTTTAACTCCGGCGAGCGCGTCGAGGATATCCGCATTGAAACCACGCAGGTTGAATACCTGTACGAAGATGGTGAGTTCCTGGTCTTCATGGATATTGACACCTACGAGCAGCCGCAGATGCGTAAGGAACTGTTTGGCGACGAATTTATGTATCTCAAGCCGAACACCAACCTCAAGCTGATGTCCTACGGGACCGAGATCATCGACTACGAACTGCCGCCGAATGTCGATCACAAAGTGGTCGAGTCCGAGTTGGCGGTGGCGGGCAACACGGCGACCGGCGCGACCAAGCGCGTGATCACCGAAACCGGGCTGGCGGTCCAGACGCCGCTGTTCGTCGAAGAAGGTGACACGATCCGCGTGGATACGCGCGACGGCAGCTACGTCACCCGCGTTTAGCCCCGGCGGTACGCGCACGAGCAAAGAGACCGGTTCCGCCGGTCTTTTTGTTGTAAGTAGCGATAAGCTTTAAGCTACAAGCTGTAAGCAATTCACTCCAACCTGGAAAAGCGATCTTCGTCTTTGTTTAGGGCCGGCGGCTTTGAGCTTATCGCTTATAGCTTACTGCTTGATATTTGGCGCGCGGCGCGCGTTGGCGTACACTCACAGAAGAAGAACCGCGCGAGAGACTGGGAAGGAAAAACCACACGATGCGAACTCCCGCTGGTAAGGAATGCCCGCATTATTACGAAGATTTCAATCGCGGGCGCAATGTGCAGGAATGCCGGTTGGTGAAGGCCAACCCGGACTCGATGCACTGGCGGCCTGCCGACTGTGCGAAATGCCCTGTGCCGGATATCGTGCGCGCCAACGCCAGCCCGCACATGCAACTGACGTTGACGATTCGCGGCGCGTGGCTGGGCTTTGTGCGGCAGCTCAAGGTCGAGGCGTGGTGTACCACGCACGATATCCCGATTGACGATCCGTATACCGGCTGCCCGCTGGATGCCGAGGAAAACGACGCGCTGCGGCTGTTCCGGGACGCGCTGGAGCAGTCGGATGATTAAAGCGATCCTGCTCGATCTCGACGATACTCTGCTCGGCAACCCGACCGAGGCGTTTGTCAAGAACTACCTGGGCCTGCTGAGCGAGTATCTCGCGCAGCGGCTCGGCGTGCGTGATGGCGTGGTCAAGGCGCTGATGGCCGGAGTCGGGGCGGTGGTCGCCAGCGATGACCCGCGCACGACCAACTGGGACACGTTCTACGCCACGTTCACGCCGCTGCTGAACGCCGACCGCGCGCAGTTCGATGTGGCGGTCGAGGTGTTCTACCGCGACGTGTACCCGCAGTTGCAGGCCGCGACGCACCAGCACCCCGGCGCGCGGCGCCTGGTGGATTGGCTGCTGGCGCGTGATTACCGCGTGGCCGTGGCGACCAAC
>CAZMNL010000408.1:0-3480 GCA_964567525.1 uncultured Anaerolineaceae bacterium | reverse complement strand
GCGCGATGGTTGAACCCGACCGACCATCCCGAACCTTAACTTAATGCGTATGGGGCCAGGGGGGTGAGGCCAGTTCCCACATTTGAAGCGATGCCACCTGCCCCTAAAACGTTGTATGATCATGGTAACGATGGGTGAGTTATAAGGAGTGTTGATCATGCAAAGCGTCTTTCAATTTCTGGCGAGCCAGGCCGGGCGTGCCCTCCGGGGAGTCGCAGGGTTGGCCCTGATCCTGATCGGCGTGATTCTCGGCGGGACCGCCGGGATCATCCTGATCATCGTGGGCGTGGTGCCGCTGGCGGCGGGCGTGTTTGACTTCTGCGTGTTCGCGCCGCTGTTCGGGATGGCGTTCCAGGGTAAGGACCTGCGCAAGCCCTACAGCGACGAGGTCACAGGCCGCGAGTAGTTCGGCAGGCTGTCCGTCCCCCCCCCTCAAAAAAACCGTGCCCTGGCTTGCGCCGGGGCACGAGGGTGATTTGCCTTTTCGCTGACCGCTGCCTATTTCGTCTGCGCGTAGAGGTCTTCGGCCTGCTGCACCAGCGCCTCGATCTCGCCCAGACCCTCCTGCCAGAACGCCGGATCGGTCAGGTCCACGCCCAGCGGCGCGAGAATCTTCTCCGGCCAGTCGGAGCCGCCCGCGCGCAGTACGTCCAGGTAGCGCGGCGCGAAACCGTCGCCTTCCTGCTGGTAGCGCGCAAACAGCGCCATGACCAGCAGTTCCCCGAACGAGTAGGCGTAGACATAGCCGGGTGTGTGCAGGAAGTGCGGCACATACGACCACCAGATCGCGTAGTTGTCGGTCATCTCCACGCTGTCTGTGAACATGGCACGCTGCGACTCCATCCAGATTTCGCTCAAACGCTCGCTGGATAGCTCGCCCTCGTCGCGGCGGGCGGTGTGCATCCCGTGTTCGAAGCGGTTCATCGAAATCTGGCGGAAGACGGTGGCGAAGGTGTCCTCGATCTTGTGCGCCAGCATCGCCAGTTGAATCCGGGCGTCGTCTTCCCGCGCCATGAAGTCGCTGAAGACCAGCATTTCGCCGAAGGTCGAAGCCATTTCAGCGGTGGTCAGCGGGGTATGCTGCTGGAGCAAGCCCTGTTCGCGCGCGAGATACTGGTGGACGCCGTGACCGAGTTCGTGCGCCAGCGTCATCACATCGCGCGCGGTGCCGGTGTAATTCATGAACACATACGGGTGCGCTGACGGCACGGTATAGGCGCTGAACGCGCCGCCGCGTTTGCCCGGTGCGGGCGCGGCATCGATCCACGATTCCGTGAAGAACTTCCCGGCGATCTCGGACATCTGCGGGTGGAACTGGCCGTAGGCCTTCAGCACCATGTCGCGCGCCTGGTCCCAGTGGTACTGGCCCTCGGCGGCGGGCAGCGGCGCATAGCGGTCGTAGTCGTAGAGCCGGTCCACGCCGAGCATCGCGCGCTTGAGGTTGTAGTACCGCGCGACGATATCGTAACGCGAAGTCACCGCATTGATCAGCGCTTCTACCACGTCGTCGCTGACCTCGTTGGACAGGTTGCGCGACGATACCCACGTCGGGTAGTGGCGCAGCCGGTCGTCGGAGGCTTTATCCGCCGCGAGCGTGTTGAAGACATACGTCAGGATCGGCAGCTTTTCGCGCAGAGTGCCGGTCACGACCTGCTGCGCTTTCTCGCGCACGGCGCGGTCGCCGTCGTACAGCTTGGACAGGATCGCGGACTGCGTGAGTTCCTCGCCCTCGTAGGGGTAGCGCATCGCGCCCATCACCTCGGAGAAGAAGCGCACCCACGCATTACGCCCGGTGACGGACTTCTCCGCGAGAATCTTCTCTTCCGGCTCGCTGAGGCGGTGCGGCTGGTAGCGGCGCGAGGTTTCCAGCCAGTGTTCGTACCGCGCCAGTACGGGATCGGCGATCATGCGCGCGGCCCAGTCTTCCGGCGCGTTGACCCATTCCAGCTCAAAGAACACCAACTGCTGCTCCAACTGCGCCGACCACTCGGTGACGCGCTGCAACTTCGCGCCGTAGGCCGGGTTGTTGGTGTCGGTGCTCCACAGCAGGTTGATGAACGCGCCGACGCGCGTCGCACCCTCGGCAATTGCTTCGTACTCGGCGATAGTCTCATAAAGCTGTTCGTTGTCATAGCTGGCGAGCTTGCCGCGATGCGTCTCGGCAAACGCCACCGCGCGCTGGTCCAACTGCGCGATATCGCCTTCGATGGCGGGATCGTCGATCCCGGCGTACAGGTCGCTGAGGTCCCAGCGGATATCTTCGGCCCCGGTGCGCGGGGCGGTCTGTTCGGCTGTCATGCGGTATCATACTCCTATTCACGATGTCCAAAAAATCTACGTGCGCGTGAGCATACCCAAAAATAGCGCGCGGCGCACAAATACGCGAGAATACGGTGGAGAGTCTTCAGTTTTCAGGGGTCAGTCAGTGCGCAAGTGCGTTCTTCAAGTGGGTAGAGTGCGCGGCATTGGTTTTTTGCGTGATTTTACCTCACCCCTAAATCCCCTCTCCATGCATGGAGAGGGGACTTAAGAGCGTGTCTGGTAAGGTGTTTTTTGGCCCTCATCCCCGGCCCTTCTCCCTCAGGGAGAAGGGAGAAACTGGCGAACGCTCCCTGTATTTCCCTCTCCCTGAGGGAGAGGGAACCGACGCAAGTCGGAAGGGTGAGGGCTTTCCGTACACGCTCTAAGCGGACGACGGTCGCGTCCGGGGGGTGAGGTAAACAAAACCGCCGAAATATTTTCTTACGTAACATCAACTGACCACTGATAACCATACGCAATATGCGAGGAGCATTTACCATGCAGTACCGTGAACTGGGCCGGACCGGGTGGAAGGTTTCCGACGTGAGTTTTGGCGCGTGGGCGATTGGCGGCGCGTGGGGATCGGTCGATGACCAGGAGTCGTTGGCCGCGCTGCACACCGCCATTGACCGGGGCGTGAACTTCATCGACACCGCCGACGTATACGGCGACGGGCACAGCGAGCGCCTGATCGCGCAGGTGCGCAAAGAGCGTCCCGAAGAGATCATCGTCGCCACCAAAGCGGGCCGCCGCCTGGACCCGCACGTCAGCGAAGGCTACAACGCCGAAAACCTGACCCGTTTCATCGAGCGCAGCCTGACCAATCTCGACACCGATTGCCTGGACCTCGTGCAGTTGCACTGCCCGCCCACCGAAGTCTACTACCGCCCGGAGGTGTTCGGCGCGCTGGATGACCTGGTACAGGCGGGGAAAATCCGCTACTACGGCGTGAGCGTGGAGAAGGTCGAAGAGGCGCTCAAGGCGATTGAATATCCCAATGTGCAGACCGTGCAGATCATTTTTAACATGTTCCGCCAGCGCCCCGCCGAACTGTTCTTCCGCGAAGCGCAGGATCGTAAGGTCGGCATTCTGGCGCGCGTGCCGCTTTCCAGCGGGATGCTGACGGGCAAGCTGACGCGCCAATCCACGTTCGCCGCCGACGATCATCGCCAGTTCAAC
>CAZMNL010000407.1:0-3483 GCA_964567525.1 uncultured Anaerolineaceae bacterium | reverse complement strand
GCCCAGCGCCAGCAGCGGCCCGCGCCCGGTCACACGAACCGGCGTCGCGCACACCGCCACCAACCACGCGATCACGCCCGCGCTCAGCAGCACGAGTGACGCACGCTGCAATTCGATCACCAGCACCCCGGTGAACGTCCCCCCCAGCGTGAGCGCGTAGGCGGCGATCAGGGTGACGATGCCGCGCAAAATCAGATCACGGTAGTAGTGCCTTTGCACGCCTGCCTCAGTACACGACTTTGCGCGGGCGGTACTGGATCGCTTCGGCAATATGCATCACCTGGATCGCGTCACTGTCCGCGAGATCGGCAATCGTGCGGCTTAGCTTGAGAATGCGGTGGTAGGCGCGCGCGCTGAGCTGCATCTGGCGCAGCGTGGAATTGAGCAGTTGTTCGCCCGCCGGTTCGGGCTTGCAGAAGCGGCGAATCTCGCTCGGTCCCATGTCGGTATTGGCCTGCAAGCGCACTTCTTCACGAAAACGCGCGCGCTGCCGTGCGCGCGCCGCCTCGATGCGCGCGCGAATGGCGGCGGACGTTTCGCCGCGCCGGTCGTCGGTGAGCTTGTCGTAATCCACGCGCGGCACGTCGATGTGAATGTCGATGCGGTCCAACAGCGGGCCGGAAATGCGCTGCTGGTAGCGCCGCACCGCCGCCGGAGAACAGGTACACTCATGCACCGGGTCACTGAAAAAACCGCACGGGCACGGGTTCATGGCCGCAACCATCATGAAGTTCGCCGGGAAGGTCAGCGCGATCTTCGCCCGGCTGATCGTCACGCGCTTGTCTTCAATCGGCTGGCGCAGCACTTCCAGCGTGTGCGTGCCGAACTCCGGTAATTCGTCCAGAAAGAGCACGCCGCGATGTGCCAGCGAAACTTCGCCGGGGCGCGGCCACGATCCACCACCAACTAAACCCGCTTCGCTGATCGTGTGGTGCGGCGCACGAAACGGACGCACACGCTTCAACGGCGAATCGGCTTCCAACAAATCCGCCACCGAGTAGATGCGTGTGACTTCCAGGGCCTCTTCGATAGACATCGTAGGCAAAATGCCCGGCAGTGCGCGCGCCAGCAGCGTCTTACCCACGCCCGGCGGCCCCACAAGCATGACATTATGCCCGCCCGCCGCCGCAACTTCGAGCGCGCGCTTGACGTGTTCCTGCCCCTTTACGTCGGCGAAATCCGTCAGCCCGTCCAGGTCGGGCGGCACGCTGACATCGACCGTATCGCGCACATACGCGGGGATGATCTGCAACTCGTACAGGTGCTCGACCAGCTGACCCAGCGACCGCACCGGGATCACGTCGATATCGGGAACCAGCGCCGCCTGTGATGCGTCTTCTTCCGGCAGATAAATGCACTCGAAACCTTCCTGTGCGGCGCGGTACGTGATCGGCAGAATACCGCTCACATGCCGTACCGTGCCATCCAGCGAGAGTTCACCCACGAATACTGCGCCGTTCAGCCGGTCCAGCGGCAGTTGATCGGTGGCCGCCAGCGCGCCAATCGCAATCGGCAGATCATAGGCCGGGCCTTCTTTGCGCAAATTTGCCGGGGCCAGGTTGACCGTGAAACGCTTCATCGGGAAGCGCAACCCGCTGTTACGGATCGCGGAGCGCACACGCTCGCGGCTTTCCTGCACCGCCGTATCCGGCAGACCGACAACCGTAAACGCCGGTTGCCCAAACGGGTTAAAATCGACTTCGACCTGCACAATCTCGCCATCCAGCCCGACGACCGCGCACGAATAAACCGTTGCCAGCATGATGCCCCCAGGTTGATTGAACTGCTTCGCTGTGTATGCGCCCGCAGAATCCTAATGACCGGTCAAATCGGCTGTGAGCGCCCCACTAACGTTATCACGGGATGCGGACCTTGACAATTCTAACAGCCACGTAACCTAAGGGATACTCTCGCGCTGCGGCAAAATCTCCGCATCCTGTAAGTACATTTGCCGGACGGTTTCCGTCTGCGCGTATTGACCGGCGGCCAGTATCCCCCAAAAATCTTTAGGATACGCGATCTGCTGCGCCATGCCTGCGGCGTACTGCTCGATCCACGCAAAAAACGCCTCATCGCCCAGCGCGTCACGCAGCGCCTGCATCATCAACGCGCCGCGCAGATACACCGCATTAATGTAAGGACGCGGCCCCTGGAATGTATACACAGTCGCGTCCACATTCCCGACCGGCTGCTGCACCAGTACACGGAAATCCCACCACCATTCGACCTGTTCGGGATAATAATGCTCGAAGAACAGCAGTTCACTGTAGCTCGCCAGGGCTTCATCCAGGTAGGGATAGCGCCCCTGGTCATTGGCAACCAGGTCATACCACCACTGGTGCGCGATCTCGTGAACGGTGATCAGCGTTAGCCAGTCGTTCGGGATACCTTTCCAGGTGCGGAACCATGCCTCGCTGACGAACACCAGCCCGCTGAATTCCATACCGTCCGGGAAATCACCCTCTACCACCACGATCCGGTCATGGGGACACGGCCCGTAGCGTGTTTCGTAGAGCGTGATGGCATCCGCCGCCACCGTCAGCGTGTGGCGCGGCGCATCCAGCGACTGATCGGGACCACTGAACAGGTAATACAGTGTCACCTCGACGCCGCTTTCGGTGATCATCGTCAGTGACCGGAACTGGTCGGACAACGAGAGCGCGATCTCGCGCGCGCCGCGTAGTTCAAACTGCCAGGTATGATCGTCAACCTGCGTCACTTCCCCCGGCCCAGCGATGTGTATACCATCCGGCGCATTCTTCACAGCAATGGTCACATCAAAATCAGCGGCGCGCAGCACATAATGCTCGCCGACCGAATGGGACACCGGGGCCAGCCAGCCATCCGAGGAGTGATGCGCGGCGACAAGTGGGAACCACAAGCCTAAATTCGCCTGCCGCGCGCTGTAGCCCCAGTAACCGAGGTGGCCGTAGCCATACCCGTTTGCGATACGGGGCATTTGCAGCGTATACCACAGCGCCAGTTCCGTGCCACAGCCGACCGGCAGCGGCGCGCCCAGCGGGATCAACAGCCGCGTTCCCGCGATATCGTAGTCCTGTACCGGCTCCATATCCTGCTCTACGCGCTGCAATTCAAAATGATCCGCCAGCCGGTTCGGTTCCACGTTAAACACGATCTCATCCAGCGCTTGATCGGTGTCGTTGTAGAATGTGACACGCTGCTCCGCGTGCAGCGTATGCGCCAGCCAGTCGTAGCGCGCGTCAATGGCGTAGCTGACCGCTGCGCCCTGTATATCCCGCTCGCGGACCGCAGCAGGACAATCTGCCTCCGCCTGTGGCGCAGCGAACACGCTCTCACCGTCCGGCGTGAGCACCGGCAGCGGGGACGGCGTGACATCGTGCGGCAGCGGAGTCAGTGTGACGCGACCGGTTTCGCGCGCTGCCTCGCGCGTGGACTGCGTTTCCGGCGCGCAGGCGGTACAGAAAATACCGAAAACAATTCCCAGGCTGCTGAACAGTGAAA
>CAZMNL010000406.1:0-3483 GCA_964567525.1 uncultured Anaerolineaceae bacterium | reverse complement strand
CCCATCGCCACGCTGCGCATTGAGGACCTGATGCGCGAGTTGAAGGAAAACTACACGATTGTGATCGTGACGCACAACATGCAGCAGGCCGCGCGCGTGTCGGACTACACCGCCTTCATGCTCTCGGACGAAACGCGCTGCGGCGAATTGATCGAATACGACGAAACCGATAAAATCTTCACCCGGCCATCCGACTCTCGCACCGAAGACTATATCACGGGCCGGTTCGGGTAAACGGCTGCGAATGCCCGGCGGAGCGCATTCCGGCAGACGCGGACGAACGGCGGGGCGTTCGTCCCGTGCTGTTTTGAGGGTCATTCGGGGAGGATTGAGACATGGTAGACCTACATCTCAAAGCACGGGCTGCGCTGGACCGTGAACTGATCGTCTTGCGCGATGACGTGCTGAAGCTCAGCTACCTGGTGGATCGCGCGCTCGACCGGGCCATCCACGCGCTGCGCGAGCAGGATATCACACTGGCGCGGCAGGTGGTGGCCGACGACGACGCGATCAACGCCGCGCGCTATAACATCGAGCGCCACTGTTACCGGCTGCTGGCGCTGCAACAGCCCGCCGCGCGCGACCTGCGCGCCATCGTGACCGCGATCCACATCGTGGTAGAACTCGAACGCATCGGCGATCACGCCGCCAGTGTCGCCAAAGCCGCCGAAGAACTGGCGAACGAAGCGCCGCTCAAGCCGCTGATCAACATCCCGCGCATGAACCAGATCACACGCGATATGATGCGCGCCGGTCTCAACGCCTACCTGGACTGGGACGCGGAACAGGCGCAGCACACCATTGAGCGCGACACCGAGATCGACAATCTGGACACACAGCTCACGCGGGAACTGGTGACCTTCATGCTGCAAGACCCCAAAAACATCAACCGCGCGATGAAGCTGCAATGGATATCGCACAACCTGGAACGCTGCGCCGACCGCATCACCAACATCTGCGAGCGCGTGATCTTCATGGTTACGGGCGAAATCACCGAAGCGGACGACGAGCCGCAAAAGTGATCGCGGGCCTGCGCGCCCGCGATGAACTTGCGTGACTTGCATCCTGACCAGCGAAACGCTTTTGCTTTTATGCAGTCTTGCACTACACTGGAAACAGCGGGGCACGTTAAAATATACCCGCGTTTGTTTCTTCTGCTAGTGAGAGTTGTTCAGGAGTGTTTTATGTTCAGAAAAACAGCAGCTTTGGTAATCGTTATGGCGTTGGTGCTGGGTGGTGTCGCCACCATCGCACCGCGCGCCGCCGCCCAGGACGAATTTGTGTTCGGTTTGATCCTGGTGGGACCGCAAGATGACCGGGGCTGGAGCCAGGCCCACTACGAAGCAGGGTTGTACGTGGAAGAAAACGTACCGGGTGCCAAAATGCTCGTTTTGGAGAGCCTGAATTCCGCTGCCCGTCCGGAAACCACCCTTGACCAGGTGGTAGAGGAAATGGTCGCGCAAGGGGCCGAACTGATCCTCACTACGTCCGCCGATTTCGAGGTGGATACCTCGGTCGTTGCGGAGTTTTACCCGGATGTGGTCTTCATCAACATTTCCGGCGATGACGCCCTGTGGGGCATCGCGCCGGACAACCTGGGCAACATCATGGGCCAGATGGAATACGGTAAGATGATCGCGGGCTGCGCTGCCGCGCTCAAGACCGAAACCGGCAAGATCGGTTACATCGGCCCGTTGATCGATCCCGAAACCGTCCGCCTCGCCAATTCGGTATACCTGGGCGCGCGTTACTGCGCCGAGAACTACCACGATATGGACGCGGACATGATCGACTTCGCCGTGACCTGGATCGGTTTCTGGTTCAACATCCCCGGCGTCACCCTGGACCCGACGGAAGTCGCTAACGCATTCCTCGACGAAGGCCGCGACGTGCTGATCTCCGGCATCGACACGACCGAAGCAATTGTCGTCGCCGGGCAGCGCGCGGCGGAAGGCCAGACCGTCTGGGCGATCCCCTACGACTATGAAGGCGGCTGTGAAGAATCCCCGGATATCTGCCTGGGCGTGCCGTACTTCAACTGGGGTCCCGCCTATGTCGAAACCGTGACCGCCGTGATGGAAGGCACCTGGGAACAATCCTGGGAATGGAATCCCCCGTACTGGGCGGACATCAACGACCATGACATGAGCGCGATAGGTTACGTCTACGGTGACGGCCTGACCGACGACGATAAGGCCACCCTCGACGAATTCATCGCCGGGCTGGCTGCCGGTGCGCAGGGCGAAGAGGGCGGTATCAACCTGTGGGTTGGCCCGCTGAGCTTCCAGGATGGTTCGGTCTTCCTTGAAGAAGGTGAAGAAGCCACCGCTAAGGAAATCTGGTACCAGGCTGCGAACGCGGAAGAGGCCGCCTCGGTTGAAGATATCCCCGCCCAACAGCTTCTTGAAGGTATCCAGGGCGCGAGCGGATAAAGCGGTTAGCTTTTAGCTGTTAGCAATGAGCATCATCTCCCCCTCTCCAACTTGTTTGGAGAGGGGGCCTGGGGGGTGAGGTTAACTCGTGAATGCCTACCCCCCAAACTTTTCCCCGCTGCCACGCCCGTTCCCGCCGTTTTCCTCATCCGGTTCGCCTTCAATCGCGTCCAGCAGGCCGCTGCACGCATTGAGGTTCATCCAGTGCGCCAGGTCGCCGATGCTGTCAGCGTCCAGCATTTGCTGGTAGGTGTCGCGCGGGATGTTGCGGAAAAACGCCACCGAGATCACCGGCACACCGTTACGCGGATCGCCGTAAGCCACCAGCGTCAGCGTGCCGCCGGAGTAAAACCCCAGCTTCGCGCCGTATTCCGTATACGTCGCGTCGATGGCCTCATACCCGTGCCACTGCAAAGCAAGCCGTGTCAAAAACTGCGCATTGTCCGTCAGCGGACTCTCCGCGCCGTAGATCGCCAGCATCACCTTGAGCAGGTCGGCAGCGGTCCCGGTGGCGGTGTGCTGCTGCAAGATGGCCGCCTGCACGTTCCAGGCCGGGAAGCGCGGCCCCGGCCCGTTGCGGTAGTTGATCTCGTCGCGCCGCCACGCCAGGTCGTTGAGGTAGCGTTCGAAGTAGGTTTCGCCGTCCAGGGCGGAGAGCGTCTCGACTTCCGACATCCCCACGCGCCCGGTTTCGTGATTGTTCATCAGCAGTGCGACCATGCCCAGCGGGTGCGGGTAGCTGGTGTCGTGAATGTCCAGCTTTTCGTACAGGTTGCGCCAGTTCACCGGTCGGAGCCGGTCCAGCAGGTAATCCGACGCGGCATTGGAGCTGTACTGGATCATGCCAATCCCGGCGACATCCCACAGCGTCACCTGGTGCGCGCCGGGCGGATAGCGGTCCAGGAACAGGCGGTGCGCGCCGCCGTCCGTGCGCGGCAGGTCGTACAGGTTCAGCGTGCCGATATCGACCAGTTCGCTGAGCGTGATGTGGTCCTCATCGACCTGCTGCGCGTACTCGACCAGCACCAGCAGTTTTGCCACCGACGACAGC
>CAZMNL010000405.1:0-3486 GCA_964567525.1 uncultured Anaerolineaceae bacterium | reverse complement strand
GCAAAGGTAGAGAGTGTTTCAAACTGCGGTGTTGTTTTTAGACGCTTACTAAGCGCCGAACTTGTTCAGGCGTTTGGCATGCGCCAGCGCCAGCGGCATCAGGTCGGCGGCGGGGAACTGCCCCAACGCGCCCACCATACATTCACGCTCACCGAAGGCTTGCGCGCGGTCGGTCATGTGCGTTCCGGGTGCCCACAGCAGCGTGGGGACCGGGTGCCACGAGTGCGCCATGTAGGTTGCAGGCGTGGAGTGATCGCCGGTCACGATTACCACATCCGGGTTCATGCCCATGATGGTCGGCAGCGCTGCGTCAACTTCCTCGATCACGGCAACCTTCGCGTCGAAGTCGCCGTCTTCGCCCCGGCTATCCGTATACTTGACGTGACAGAACACAAAATCATAATCGGCCCAGATCGACGCGACCTGGTTGAACTCGTCCTGGGTGGTGTCGTGCGCGGTGGTCTCGATCACGTCCATGCCCACCAGCCGCGCCACGCCCTTGTACATCGGATACACAGCCACACACGCCGCCTTGAGCTTGTACACGTCCGCGTACTTGGGCAGTCCCGGCTCGCTGGCAAACCCGCGCAGTGTGCAGAAGTTCGCCGGTTCCTGGTCTGCCAGCACCTTACGCGCTTCTTCGAGCCACTGCGTCACAAGCTGGACCGTCTTTTCGGCTTCCGGCGAACGCGCCTTCACCGCCAGCGGGGGAACACCGGTCTGCTGCGGGTCGGTATCGTCGATGTCACCGTTCAGACCCTCGCCGCGCAGCACCATTGCGAACCGGTATTCTTTGGCGATCTGGATGTCAATCGTCACGCCCGGCAGTTCGATCTGGCGCAGCAGTTCGATACGCTTCGCGCCTTCCTCGGTCGAGATACGGCCCGCGCGCCGGTCGGTAATGCTGCCCTGCGCATCAATCGTGCAGAAATTCCCCCGGATTGCCACATCGCCGGGATTCACTTGCAGCCCGATACCGGTCGCCTCCAGGACACCGCGCCCGATCTCGTACTTCACCGGATCGTAACCGAACAACGCCAGGTGCGCCGGACCACTGCCCGGCGCAATCCCGCGCGCGACCGGAATACTCAGCCCGTTGCTGCCCTCGCGGGCCAACCGGTCGAGATGCGGTGTATTGGCGGCTTCGAGTTCGGTCAGCCCGCCCTGTTCGCGCGGCAAACCGCCCAACCCGTCCATCACCAGCATGAGAATCTTCCCGCCGGACTCCATCGTCAACCGGCGCATCAGGTCAAAATCAGCCATGTTGATACCCTCTTTCGCGGCCTAAAATGTCTCGCAGAAATCACCCTATATTGTGACTCGCGTTAAGCCATTGTCAAAGTGATCGTTGGCGGCAAATCGTAGGCGTTATGATATTGAAGAATCGCGGCAAACCAGCTAAAATCCCGCCTCGATCATGCGCAGTTTGGTATTGGGCAGGTTAACACATCACGTTGACGCAGAGATAGAGCGAAGGTAAAACGCCTCGATGCGGTATTCACGTCATGCCATCGTCAAATGGCTAACGCCGGGGCTACGTGTCAAACGCTGGGTAGCGCTGCTATTATTCGGCATTACCGTGCTTGCGATTGGTTTCGCCCAGGTCGCCGTCGAACTCTACCGCACCATCGAACTGCCGGAAGTGGTATACATCGCCACCCTGCGTTTCGTACCCGTATGGGTACGCGTAGCACTATCCGCAATACTCGGTTTGGGGGCGATTATCATCGCGCTCTACGAACTCAACCGTTCCATTCTGGCTCCCTATACCATGCGGCGGCGCGGATCGCTGATCGATGCGGTGGTATCGCACAACCGCCGCCAGCGCGGGTTAAAGGTCGTCGCCATCGGCGGCGGGACCGGACTCCCCAGTGTACTGCGCGGGCTGAAAGCCTATACCAGCAATATCACGGCTATCGTGACGGTGGCGGACGACGGCGGCAGTTCTGGCAAGCTGCGGCGCGAGTTGGGCATCATCCCGCCCGGCGACCTGCGTAACAACATCGCGGCGCTGGCGAATGATGAAGACCTGATCACCCAGTTGTTCCAATACCGTTTTGCATCCGGTGGCCTGGAAGGGCACAGCTTCGGCAACCTGTTTCTGACCGCCCTGGCCGGTATCACCGGCAGCATGGATCAGGCCGTCGCCGAAACCGGGCGCGTGCTGGCGATTGAGGGGCGCGTGCTGCCCTCCACGCTGCACAACGTAACGCTCGTCGCCGAAGTCCGTAACCCGGAAGACGGGCAGCTACAACGCATCGTTGGCGAATCGCAAATTCCAGAATCGGGTGGTAAGATCGAGCGGGTTTTCTTACAACCTGATCAGGCGCACGCATACCCGGAAGCGATTCGGGCGATCCTGAGCGCTGACCTGATCGTGATCGGCCCCGGCAGCCTGTTCACCAGCATCCTGCCTGACCTGCTGGTCAACGGCATCACGGAAGCAATCCGGGCGAGCCGGGCCTATACTGTGTACGTTTGCAATGTCGCCACGCAAGAGGGTGAAACGGAAGGTTTTTCGGTAGCAGACCACGTTCTCGCACTGGAAAAACACATCGGGCGCGGCGTATTTAACGCTGTGCTGGCAAATAACAACTACCCCAGCCAGAACGCAGGTGAAAACACACATTACGTCCTGCCCACGTCCGATAATCATCCTATTTACCAACGGTATCGCGTGTTCATGGCCGAACTGAATGACTTTGAACGGCCCTGGCGTCATGATCCTGGCAAACTCGCGCAAGCGCTGTTCGCGATTTACGAATCGGCGACTCAAACCGCGCCTGTGCCTGTTCAAACGGTCCCGACGGCATGAGGCGACTCCGCCCTGCGCCGCCCGGTCCCGTTAACCTGTTGTAAAACCGGATGATGCGCTCTGTGCCACCATCCCAACACTATCGTGTCCTAGCTACACATAAGGAGAACAACATGTCTGTTCGCGTAGGTATCAATGGTTTCGGTCGTATCGGTCGCCAGGTGCTCAAGGCGATCATGGAAAAGCATCCGAACGACCTTGAGGTCGTAGCATTCAACGACCTGGGCGATCTGCCCACCATGGCGCACCTGCTGAAATACGACTCCAACTACGGGCGTTTCCCCGGCGAAGTCGAGGTTGTGGCCGACGGTCTGAAGATCAACGGCAAGCTGGTCAAAGCCTTCAGCGAAAAAGACCCCGGCAAGCTGCCCTGGGCCGAACTGGGCGTTGAGATCGTGATCGAGAGCACCGGCGTTTTCCGCAGCAACGAAAAATGCCAGCCGCACCTGGACGCCGGCGCGAAGAAGGTTATCGTCTCGGCTCCGGCTAAGGGCGAAATCGACGCCACGCTGGTCCTGGGCGTGAATGATGACACCTACGATCCGGCCAAGCATCACGTGGTTTCTAACGCCTCCTGCACCACTAACGGTTTGGCTCCGGCGGCGAAAGTGATCCACGACAACTACACGATCAAGCGCGCCTACATGACCACGATCCACAGCTACACCAAC
>CAZMNL010000404.1:0-3490 GCA_964567525.1 uncultured Anaerolineaceae bacterium | reverse complement strand
CCGCGCCCCGCGACCATCAAAATCAGCGTCGCGACAATCGGCTGCACCCCAAACAGCGACACCAGCACGCCGTTGCACGCGCCGGCCACCACGCAAACCCCCAGCGCGATCGCGACGATCGGGAACCTGAACACTTTCATCCAGGAATACGCCGCCAACGGCGAAGGGCATCCAGCGCAATCTGCACCAGCGCCACCGCGACCGGGTCGCGGCCCAGCGTACTGTACACGCCGACCAGGAAAAACGGGTACAGCGGCGGCAGGTCGGAATCCCCGCTGCGGTCGTCAAAGCGCGTGTAGCCCTGCCCGTCCATGACATTCACGGCGTAGGTGTCGTAGCCGGAGGTTTGCAGCGAGAGCGTATCGCTGAACAGCAGGATAAACAGCACGCGCCCGATCACGATGATCAGCACGACCAGGGCCAGTTGACGGCGAATCGACATACGAAACGGCTTCTCCTTGTGTGGTGAGCGCGGTTCGCATTGTACCGTGAGCGGGCCTAAAATAGCTACTATCAATGGTGATCGTGAGCCAAACGTAAGGGGAACGCATGGTAAGATGGTATCGCGTGATCGGGGCTGTTGTTCTGTTGGCGCTGGCGGGGTGTACGCTCAGAGTCGGGGACCAGGACGACAGCTCGCCGGAAGCCGTGCGCGCGGAACTGGCAGCGAAACTCGCGGAAGTTCAAACCGCCCACGATCAGGCGCTCGATCTTTGGGATCGCCTGATCTTCGGCGAGCCAGTGTCCTGTCAGGAAACGATCCCGGTCCCGAAAAATGCTGCGCTCAGCACGCGCGCACGCGCGGCCCATCCCCAGGCGGCACAGGTCGAGGGGGCGTTGAACGCCGCGATCCGGGCGTTGGCGCAGGCCGCCGCCAGTTGGGACCGCGAATGCGCCGAAGTGCGGGAGTGGGTCCCAGTCAGCACGGCGCGGAATGCGCGCGAAAGTTTGTTATCCGCCTCCGCTGCGCTCGATACAGCGGCGGGGTTATTGGCTGCGTGGTGATGAGGCTGCTTGAATACAAGGGGGCTTGTGGATGGTCGGCAAATGGGTATTACGTATTGCGTTGATGCTGCCAGCGGTCGCGCTGGCGGTGTGGCCGTTTGCGGAACAGTTGCGCGTGTGGCGCGCGCCGGACTCTGCCTACGAGGTGGATTGGCCCGCCAGCAACACCTCAAACGCGGTGGACTGCTGGGCGGCGGACGTGCTGCCCGACGTGACCGGGTACACCGTAGAACCGGCGGACGACGCCTTCGCCCTGACGCGTGTTTCGCTCGACGCGGCGACCGTCACCGCGCGGCGCACGGTGGCGAACGTGCGCGGCTGGGTGTTTTTTCGTTACGCGCTGTATGGGGCGGGGCCGCAGTTGGTCTACTTGACCGCGCCGGATGGTGTGCAGCATCTCACCTGGGCGCGGATGCTGATCGTTGATGAGGGCGGCGCGCGCGGCACGGGCGACCTGGTGTATGTAGACGCGCGGGGCGGCGACCCGGTGCTGCTGGTGCGCGATATCGCCGTCGTGACGCCCGCGCGATCCTGCGGGCGCATCACGGGTGAATTTGAGCGCGTGGTCGATCCGCTGCTATCATTGATCGGCCTGGGTATTTACGTGCTGCTGGTGATCTTCGTGGGGGCGGTGAGCCGCCTATGGCGTATCCAGCGGGATAAACGCAAGCAAGCCAGCGCGTAACGCGCATACATTGAGGCGAAAAAATATGACACAACCGCTCGGCGTATTTGAAAACATCCGGACTACCCCGCGCCGCAAGTTGTTCCGGTTTCTGGGCGTGGATTGGGTGGCGACGCCCTATGCATGGCTCAGCGTGCCGAACTTCCTCGCTGCCGGGATCGTGCTCGCGCTGGTTTCGCGCTGGGGCGAGCCGGTCGGGGAGGTGCTGCGCGCGGGTGTGATCTCCGGCGTGCTATTGTTCGTGATGAACATCGTACATACCATCGGGCACATCCTGGGCGGGCACGCCGTGAACGCTGTGATGGACGCTAATCTCGTCACGGCGACCCGGCACATCAACCTGTATCTTGACGATCCGCCCGATCTGCCCCGCCGCGTACACTTATCGCGGGCGGGCGGTGGTCCGCTGTTGAATATTGCGGTCGGGCTGGTGATCGCGCTGGTGGGGGCGGGGGCGTGGGTGAGTACGTTTGGTATGTATAACCTGGTTGCCGGGATCGGTTCGCTGGCCCCGGTGCATTCGGTGGATGGCGAGGTCATCTGGCGCGAGCTACGCAAGTCACCAAAAACCAAAGACCAATAACCACTTAAACCTGAAGGGAAATACCATGTCAAAAAACATCGGAATCTTGACCGCTGGCGGCGACAGCCCCGGCCTGAACGCGGCGATTCGCGGCGTGGGTAAGGCGGCATTGGGCGCGTTTGACATGAACGTGATCGGCTTCCGTGACGGCTTTCGCGGCGTGATGGAGAACCGCTCGGTGCGGCTGGACCGCGCGGCGCTCTCCGGCATCCTGACGATTGGCGGCACGATCCTGGGCACCAGCCGCGACAAGCCGCACAAAATGCCGATGGGCGGCGAAGAAATGGACATGACCGAGGTGATCGTCGCCAACTACGAAAAGCGCAATCTGGACGCGCTGGTGTGTCTGGGCGGCGGCGGCACGCAGAAAAACGCCTACCGGCTGATGCAGGCAGGTTTGAACGTCGTCACGCTGCCCAAGACCATCGATAACGACGTGGCGATGACCGATATCACCTTCGGATTCGATACCGCGCTGGGCATCGCCACCGAAGCGGTTGACCGGCTGCACAGCACCGCGCACAGCCACCACCGGATCATCGTGGTCGAGATCATGGGGCATAACGCGGGCTGGCTGGCGCTCGGTGCGGGCATTTCCGGCGGCGCGGACGTGATCCTGATTCCGGAAATCCCCTATAACATCGAGTCGGTGGCGGAGTCGATCTTGCAGCGCAGCCACAGCGGAAAAGCGTTCAGCATCGTGGCGGTGTCTGAGGGCGCGATGTCCAAAGAAGATCACGAGGAACTGCAAGCATTGGAAGGCGCGCGCCAGCAGGCCAAAGCGGAAAAAGACAAGGCGCGCAGTAAAGAACTCAAAACGCAGATCGCCGCGCTTGAATCCGGGCAGACCGAAAGCACCGTGCATCTCGCGCGCCGCCTGGAAGAACTCACCCGGCTAGAATCGCGCGTGACGATCCTGGGGCATTTGCAGCGCGGCGGCACGCCCTCAGCGACGGATCGCCTGCTGGCGACGCGGCTCGGCACGGCCTGCGCGGAGTACATCCAGGAGGGCTGTTACGGCGTGATGGTCGCGGCACGCGGCGAGGGGACCGAACCGGTCCCGCTGGACCAGGTCGCCGGGAGCCGTAAGGTTGTGCCACTCGACCATCCCTGGATCGTCAGCGCCCGGCGCATCGGGACCAACATGGGAGACTGACCGCGTGTCAACTACCCAGGGCTAAAGCACCTGGGCTTGTGAAAGCCCATAGTTGACCAGA
>CAZMNL010000403.1:0-3491 GCA_964567525.1 uncultured Anaerolineaceae bacterium | reverse complement strand
TTTCAGTGAAACAGTCATCGATTATGGCTCAAACGTAAAATAGCCACACCCCATTTTACCGGAGTACATATTCAGCTCGCAATGACGACAGGCTCGCACACTTCACCCCGAACCCTGATCATTGCCGGAATGCATCGTTCCGGCACGACGCTGACCGCGCGCTGGTTGCAGGCCAGCGGGCTGCATATCGGCAACCGGCTGCTCTCGTCCAGGTTTACCCACGCTAACCCGGAAGGTAATCACTTCGAAGACCTGGATTTCCTGGAACTTCACAGAACCATCCTGCGCGATAACCGGCTGCCATTCAATGGATTCCTTACCACCGAGGCACTCGAAGTCAGGCCGCCGCGTATGCAGCGCGCGCGCGACCTGATCGCCGCCCGCGCACACCTGCCGCAGTGGGGTTGGAAGGACCCGCGTACCTGCCTGCTGCTGGATACGTGGTGCGACCTGCTGCCGGAGGCAAAGCTGCTGGTCGCGTACCGGCCCTACGCTAACGTAGTCGACTCGCTGCTGCGGCGTAAAATCAACCACCCCAACCCGTTACGGCGCGCGGTCTACCGCGTGCGTTTCGCACCGTTGGAAAAAACGATTGAGCGCTACATAGCCGTATGGGACCGCTATAACCGCGATATCCTCACCGCCATCACGCGCGATCCTGACGCCGCGCTGGTGATGAACATCAGCGACATTACCGGTGCATTCGCGGATATCGCGCATTTCCTGAATACAGAGTGGGGGTTTCAGTTGGAGCCGACCCCGCCGCAGTCCATCGTGATCAAGGACCGCCTGCAAAAACAAACGCGCCATGTGCGGATCGACGGGTTATCCGAGTCGAGTGATGCCGCCGCTGAAGCAGAAAAAACCTACCGCGAGCTGGAACACTGGCGCGAAGTCAGCCTCGCTCGCCTGGCGTGACTTGCGCCGTCAGCGCACGCCAGCGGGCGTTTTGGGCGATCTTGCCGGCTTTGTCCTGGTACAGAATCACGTTATGATGCGTCCACAGGTTGAAGCTGAACTGAGTCAGCGTGGGGTTGCGGTGCGAGAGAACCGGTTCCCCGCGCCATGTGTAGAGTTCGAATTCCTGGGCCAGCGCGGTATAGGCCGCGCGATCCGCGTCCGGCAGGCGCGCGATATCCTTTTCCGTATAAACCACGTCGAATACGTCCGCGTGCCAGCCGCGCCTGCGCGCGCGATCCGCGATCTGCCACCCGGTATCCTTGCTCACCACCCCCGTTAACCGTTCGACCGCGCGCCCTACGCGAAAGTGGCGCGCCGGCAGCCGCAGCAGGTAGCGGTCCACCAGGCGCGACAGCCAGACGCTCTGACGCAGTTCAAAGTCTACCATTCGCCGGATCACGGTCCGCGCATACGGCGTCCAGTCAGGATCGAGCGTTTTTAGCGATTCTGTGTGCCAGAACGCAAACGGCGGGCTGGGGAAGTCGTGGTATTTGCCCAGCTTCCAGGGGGGATAGGGCGCACCCAGCGCGACAACATTCTGCGTTTGCAGCGCTTCGATGAACAGTGCATCCCAGCCGCGCCGGAGCAGCGCAACATCCGGATCGGTGATCAGTACGTAGGGCGTATCCACGCGCGGCAGCAGCGCATTAATCCCGATGCCGTGCGCCATTGACATATGTTGGCCCTGCACATCGACCGGCACGACGGTCAGATCGGGAAAATCGAGCGCATCCAGCGCGCGGTCCGCGCCGCCGCTGTTATCCGCGATCAGGAATTGCAGGTCTGTGGACCGGTCCGCGAGCGCTCGCAGTTGTCGAATCAGGGTTTGCAGATAGTCGGCGGAGTGCCAGCTTACACTAAGCACGGTGATGCGTTTTGCGGGCATGATTCAGTCTTCCACCAGCGGCACGGGTTTGAACAACGCGCGGTCAAAGTCGGCGATCTCGGCGGGGTCCATCGCGGCAAGCGCGGCGCGCACCTGGGCGGCATCTTCGCGGAGCTGTTTCACGTCGATGCCCTGGCACTCGTCCGGCAGCCGCGCGAACCACTGCACCACCCGGCGCAGCATCTTGAGGCCCCCGGCGTGATTGCCGCGCGTGATGTGGTAATACGCCACGCCGACCTGTAACACCGCGCGGTAGAGTTCGCGTACCGGGCCGGTTTCGTCCATCCACTGATCCTCGAAGGCGTCATGCTGGGCGTAAAACGCGCCCTTGTTGAACTTCTCCACGCCTTCGCGGGCCAGCGCGGGCAAAGGTTCGGCGCACTGGCACAGCAGGCGTTCCAGCAGCGCCGGATCGAGGCGCAGCGCGTAAGCGTCGATGATGGTGAGCAGCCCGGCGTCTATCTCGGCACGCGGCAGAATCACGTCTGCACCCGCGTTGCGGGCTTGCGCCGTGCGTGCCGTATCTCCCGCTGCCACGATCACCGGCAAGCGGCGCGTCGCCTGTTCAGTCTTGAGCGCTGTCACCGTGCGCTGCCAACCGGGGGATTCGCCATCGACGAATACCAACACAGGATAGTGATCAAGTACGTCATCGATCAACGTCGCCAGGTGCTGAAAGTGAACCGGTTCGCAGGTGTCATCAGCGCGCAGCCGGTGCAGCAGGTCAGCGAGCCAGTCGGTTGAACCGGTCAATCCAATGCGCGGTTTGCGGGTCAGCATAGATGCACCGGCGCTCAGCGCGCAAAGCGTGCGCGGATAAAGTCCAGGATCACCGGGTCGAGCCGCTGCGGGTCGTCAGGTGTCCAGCGTTCTTCAAGGTTTTCCGTGCCGACAAACGCCCAGAACGCCTGGATCGCGGCTTCGTCCCACTGCCCGTTGACCGGTCCCCGGTAGTAACCATGCTGGACGAGCATCGTTTGTAGTTCAGCGGCAAGCTCCGGCGTGATGCGCAGCAGTTGGGCTTCCGGCGTGGAGCCGAAATACAGGTGATGCAGCTTACGCAGTTCCGCCAGCCGCGTCACCGGGTCGGGATGGTCGTCCACGCGCAGATCGAGATAGCGGTCGTTATCGCCACCGTAGCCGCCGCCGGGTTTGACCACCTGCACCGCCGCCGACTGCTTACCGCGCCGGTCGCCGCCCGCTGCATCACCCGCCGCCAGCGCTGCGACCAGCCGTTCGGCCAGCTCTCCGGTGGTGGTTTCGAACGCCTGCGCCATCGCATCGAGCGTTTCCGCCCCGGTCAGGATGTTACCCTGGCAGGTATAACCCGGCCCGGTGCGGTGTCCGGCCCACTCGAAGCAGTCCGGCCCGGTATGCGCGGCAGCGTTGCCCTGCGCATCGACCAGCCCAATCTGCCGGTGATCGCGGTCATCGTCGTTGGCGAGCAGGCGATCCAGCGTTTCCTGGGCGCTCTTACCCGCTGCCATCCAGTCGAGACCCTGCGGTCCAAAGCCGACTTTGGCGAAAGCTTGCGTCGCCACCGCGCCCGCCCCGGCGCGCGCCCAACAGACCAGCGCCCCAGCCGCCAGAAAAGTTCTGGGCCTCGTCGATCACCACGAAGGCGTTGTTCAGCGTGCGCCCGCGC
>CAZMNL010000402.1:0-3511 GCA_964567525.1 uncultured Anaerolineaceae bacterium | reverse complement strand
GCCGATCCACAGAAATAATTCGCCCGTTTGGTGTCTTCCTACAACCACTGTTTGAGGTCCCCTTCCTTGAGGGAAGGGGGTAGGGGATGGGGTATTTAGTCTTCGCTCAAGTATAGATCGGGTGCATTTTGATTCGTAGGGGACGTATTGTTGGGTTTTAGGCAGAATGGTCCCGGCATGGTTTGCACACGATCTACACTTGAGCCTATTTTTATGGCAAAGCCTAAGCCGTTACGGGTTGTGCCAGTGCGCGAATATCGGGTACGATGAGAATATCCGCCAAACCCGTGCATTCCCGGTAGAATAGAGGTAATTGCTCAGCCAGGATAAAACAGCGATGGTGCTAAACAGCCGCTACAGCCAACACGCCCGCCGCGCCCTGAATCAGGCGCGCATGTTGGCCCGCGATTACCAGCACGGCGAAGTGGATACCGATCACCTCTTTGTTGGGATACTGCGTGAATCCGGCAGCGTGGGCGCGCAGGTGCTCGGCGACCTGGGGATCGATATGCGCCGCGCCGAACTGGAGGTGCGCGTGCTGCACTCGGTCGCGGACCTGCTGGTAACACCGCTCACCCTGACTCCGGCACTTGACCGCGTGCTGGCGCTCTCCGTCGAAGAATCGCACTGGTTCAGCCATCACTACATCGGGACCGAACACCTGCTGCTAGCCCTGGCGCGTCACCGCGAAGGCCGCGCGATCACGCTGCTGCGGACACTGGGACTCAGCCCGGACCAGGTGCGGCGGCGGGTGAAAATGCTGCTCAATGAGGGCGTGACCGAACTCAGCATCGAAGCGGCCAAGCGTACCGCGCGGCTGAGCGAACTCTCGCGGCGGGTGCTGAATGCGGCGGGGCAGTTGGATAACGCAACCGGGGCCAGGGGATTAATTCACCTGCTGCTGGTGCTGGCCCGTGAACAGCGCAGTATGGCAAGCCACCTGCTGCGCGAATGCGGGCTGGACGTGGACAGCGTGCAGGCAGCGCTGCCCATCCAGCCACCGCACGTCCCCACGCATTCCGAAGCGGTGCTGGAAGACGTGATCGATCACGCCGTCAACCGTGCCGACCAGCTCGGCATGCACTATACCGGCACGGAGCACATTCTGCTCGCGCTGGTGGAGCACCCACAGGGCGTCAAGCTGCTGCAAACACATGGAGTCAACACGCGGCGCTTGATGGCCGCGATCTACGATGACCTGCTGGCGGACAACCGCTAACGGTCCGGGGGCCGGATGTGCTGCGGCGGGCGCACGCGCGGCTTGCGGTTCAGCAGCATCCACACCACGCCCCCCAACGTGATCATCCCTAACATCACCATCACCGATCCAACCGTTGCCAGCAACAGCCGCGTTGCACTGTCGAGCGGCTCGCTGGTTGAGTCTTCCGCACGCTGGGCCAGCAAATCTTCGCGCATGCGTGCCAGCGGAACCGGCACCGCCCCCACCGGATCGATGGTCAACCGCTGGCCGAAATCGAGCGCAAACGTGCCCTGGCGCGGCGTCGTGAACCGGTGAGTCGGCGCGTCGGTGAAAATCACGGTATATTCCCCACGTAGCAGGTCTTCAAAGCAATACGGGGCTGCGTCCCCGGTGGTGATGTGCGTGGCGATGATCGCCCCACCGGTCGAGAGGTTGACGTTCACCCCGGCCAGCGGCCCTTCGCCTGCGTCGGGTACGCCATTCGCGTTGGCATCGTCGAAGGTAATCACGCAGATCGCGCCAGGATCGCCCTGCGCGCGTGTCACCCCGCCCAACAGACCGCCGCACACCGCGATCATCACCCCTAACCAGCTTGCAAACCGCACCACCACATAACCTTTCGTTCGCACAACATACCCCCCAATACACCGGCCAAGTATACTCTACACATGCCCGCCGTGCCGAACGGCTGACCTATCCAGACCCGGCGCAAACCCCGCGCGCCATACGCGACCCTTGCACGCACATAAGTTTAATCGTGTTCTTTTTTAATCCTACTCTATCCAACTCAACAAACATGACAGTTGGCAACTAATCAATGAATTCAATTGGACTCGGCGATAAAATCATGTACAATGGAATGAATTGGGGCATACCGTAAGGTGCGGGATCAATCAATTTGCACGTATCACACGAGGTTTTAAGTCCATACAGGGGGCTATGATGCAACCAACACATCCACCTCAAGTGGCTCCTGACCAGGCAGTGGACAATTCCAGGACGGTAGATATCATCAAAGTCTCGGCTCGTTCACGTTCAACGGCTGTTGCGGGCGCCATCGCGGGCGTCGTGCGTGAACACGGACGGGCCGAAGTACAGGCTATCGGTGCTGGTGCTGTCAATCAAGCAGTCAAGGCCGTTGCAATCGCACGCGGATACTTACACGACGATAACATTGACGTGATTGTCATTCCTTTCTTTACGGAAGTGATGATCGAAGACCAGGAACGCACGGCGGTGCGCATGGTGGTAGAACCGCGCTAGTCATCGCATTCGCCAGCCAAAATAACATTAAACCCTATAGATGCCCTAAGCGGCCTGTGTGAGTTTCCACAGGCCGTCTGTTCGTCTGTGCCCGGCCAGAATGCGCTATAATCCGGCAGTCTGGTCAAATCACCGATTGCGAGAACGTGATGCGTGCCTTGTTGCCCTCCATATCCAACTACCCCCGGCTGCTGGCGCTGTTGATCCTGGTGGCGCTGGGGGTCATCTACGCCAGCACGCTGCAAACACACATCAGCGGCAGTTTCCCGGAGCAATCCCCCGCGCTGATCCTCAAAAACGAGTACATCAAAGACGTGGGCGAAATTCAGGTCGCGCTGAATACCTGGGGCACGATCCATCACACCGGCTACCCGCTGTTTGCGATCCTGGGCAACCTGTTCACGCTGCCGCTGCGCGCGCTCAGCCTGGAACCCGCTGCCGCTGCGAGTCTCTACGCGGGGGCCTGGGGCGTGGTGCTGCTTGGCGGGTTCGGTGCGCTGCTCGCGCGGTTGACCGGGCGCGCGCTGCTTGCCGTGTTGGGCGTGATCGTGCTGGGGCTGGCGCGCTCGACCTGGATTCACAACGTGCTCGCCGAAGTCTACAGCATGAGCATGGCGATCACGATGCTGATGTTACTGGTCGCCCTGTGGCCTGGGGATTCCGCTGACCACACAGCCCCGGTTGCTCTCGGCAGACGGCAGGGACGGCAGCGCATGCTGTGGCTGGCGTTCCTGGGCGGGATCGGAGTCGCGCATCACCGCGCGGTGGCGTTTGTCGCGCCGGGGCTGCTGCTGGCGCTGTGGCCGTACCTGAACGCGCACCGTGACTCCTGGCGGCGGTTGGGACCGCAAAGCGCGGCGCTGTTCGCACTCGGATTTGCACCATATATATATATGCCGCTGCGCGCGTGGCAGGATGCCGCCTGGGTCTATGGCGAACCGGGCACGCTGCGCGGCCTGTGGATCGAGTTCAGCGGCACGGAAGCCGATCACCTCGTCATGCTGCCCGCCAATCTCGCCGGGTTCGTGGAAAATGTGCGCAGCGTGG
>CAZMNL010000401.1:0-3515 GCA_964567525.1 uncultured Anaerolineaceae bacterium | reverse complement strand
CGGGCACATTCATGAACGCGACGCCGAGTTCGTCAACAAGAAGCGCGCGCGCAAAAACGAACCGCCGATTGAGCCGGTCTACACCGTCGAAGATGCCGTTAACAGCCTGGAATACTTCAACGCCATCGGCTACCACCGCCAGCGCGAGATTTTGCCGGGCATCTACATGACTTTCCTCGATGCGGGGCACATGCTGGGCAGCGCGATTGTGGTGCTGGATATCGAGGACCGCGACGCCGGTAAAGACGTGCGCCTGGTCTTCAGCGGCGACCTGGGCCGCGTGGATATCCCGATCATCCGTGACCCGGAATACGTCGATCACGCCGATGTGCTGCTGCTGGAAAGCACCTACGGAAACCGCCTGCACGAACCCTACTACGACTCCGAAAAGAAGCTGGAACAGATCGTTAACAACACGGTCAAACGTGGCGGCGCGGTGATCATTCCGTCGTTCGCGGTCGGGCGCACACAGCAGCTTGTCTACACGCTGCACCGCCTGATGGTCACGCGCGATATTCCCGAACTGCCGGTCTTCGTGGACAGCCCGCTGGCGATCAACGCGACGGCGGTTTTCCGGCTGCACCCGGAAGCCTACGACGCCGAAATCCGCGAGTTCATGCTGCAAGAAGGCGACCCGTTCGGGTTCGACAAACTGCGCTATACGCGCTCGGTGGAGCAGAGTAAAGAACTCAACTTCATGCGCGAGCCGTTCATCGTGATCAGCGCCAGCGGCATGGCGGAAAATGGCCGCATCCTGCACCACCTGCGCAACCGCATCGGCGACCCGGCCAACACGGTCCTGATCGTCGGCTGGCAGGCCCCGCACACGCTCGGACGCCGCATCGTCGAGCGCGAGCCGGTGGTGCGCATCTTCGGCGAAGAACACACGCTCCGCGCGCAGGTCGAGGTGCTCAACGGGTTCTCCGGTCACGCCGACCGTGACGAACTGCTCGAATGGGCGGGGCGCATCGAAAAACGCCCGCGCCACACCTTCCTGGTGCATGGCGAAGAAGAGGCCGCACTCGACTTTGCCAGGGCGCTGCAAACCGAAACCGGCTTCGAACAGGTTGATGTGCCGGAGATGAACCAATCATTTGTGTTGTGAGGCTGATCCCCGGCGGCGTTGGAGAGGGAGCGACGAGTGCGGACCAGGCCGCCCCTCTCCGCAACGATGTAGTGAATCAAAACGGGGCGCTGCACGCCCCGCAAAATACCTCTCAGCTTATCGCTGCCCTACGACCGCTGCGCGACCGAAAAGCTGCCGTTTTCGACCTGGACTTTGGCTTCCTGCGCCGGGAAGAAGTTCGAGTTGTAGCGCAGCGCGATGTTGAACTGCTCAATCGCGGCGCTGGTGTTGCCCTCGGCGGCGTAGGCCATGCCCATCCAGTAGTAGCTTTCCTCGACATACGGCGTGGTGGCGATGGCGGTCTGGGCCAGCGCGCGCACGTTGTTATAGTCGCCAATGTGGTAGTACGCCTCGTAGGGGCCGAACTGGTACCACAACATGCGGAACGGTAGGTTCAGGCGCAGCGCCTGCTCAAAGGCAATTGCGGCGTTGTCGTACTGCTTCATCGCCACATACGCCGTGCCCATGTTGAACCACGCCCACTTGTCGTCGCGGTCGCGGTTAGCAGCGGTGCGTGCGAGGTCCAGCGCGGCCTGGTAGCCATAGGCCGGGTCCACGTAGCCGCCGAGCACCTCGCGCAGTTCGAGTTCGCGTTCCTGCGGGTAAATGACCATGAAGATACGGTTGAAATGCCGCCAGTTTTCCTCAAAAACGCTGTAGGGAATGGGGCGGCCCTGCTGCTCATTGCTGCCCAGGTAGCTGTCGAAGGTCAGGAAGTGCTGCGCGTAGTCGTCATAGCCGACCAGCAGCACGTAATGCCCCATCCAGCCCTCGCCCGCCGGTTGGATGCTCTTCTCGATCACGACCGGGAAGCCTGCCGTTAGCAGGCGCTTGAGCAGCGTGGGCGTGCCGCCGATGCGGTAGAGCGACTTTACCCCGGTGGAAGGGGTATTTTCGTTGACAAAGCGCACCATCTGCCAGGGACTGACGTTTTTATCTTCGGTGTGCGGTTTCATCCAACGCGCGGCGGTGTCCTGCTGCTGTCCCCAGCCGTAATAGCTGAGCGCCATCGTCATCGTTGTAGGGCCGCAGTTGTTCCAGCCCTGCTGCTCGTAGCGGATATTCGCCAGGTTGAGCGTGTAAGTCTTGGGCAGCGGGACCTCAGTCGGCACGTAAACCGGCGTCCAGGTCGGCTCGCTGGCGGCCTGGACCTCCGGCGCTTGCGTCGGCGGGGCATAGGTCGGCAGCGGGGACGGAGTCGGACTCCCGACCACACCAACCGGCAGCCCGCCCGCCTCGCCCCCGTCCATCGTGGTTGTGGGCGGCGGGGTAGCTTCCTCATCAGAGGGGGTGGGGGTCCCGGTGGCTTCCGCCGTGTTGAGCAATTGCTGCGCGGCGTCGCTGTCCTCCGCGCCGCCCAGCGTCGGGATCGTATCAAACGGCACGGTGGGCCGCAGCGACTCGAACGGCGGGAACATATCGATCAAACGCTGCTGGTAGCGCGGTTCCAGGTCGCGGAAGAACGGCGGAAAGGCGATGATGAAGATCACAAGCATCACCACGCCGAACGCCAGCGCCCCCATGCCCATCGCCAGCAGCGCCTTGGTCCAGTTGGGCATCCGGCTGCGCCGACGCACCTGCGGCCTGCGCCTGCTGCCGCGCCCGCTGAGCTTCATATTCATCGAGCCGGGCATCCCAAGATGGTTGTGATCATTGGCTGCCGGGCGTTCGCCGGTGGCACGTTTTCCCGATTTCGTCATCGTTCCATTCTACTCCTTCACCCGGTTCACCACGTCCAGCGGTGCGCCGGGCTTGCCGGTGCTGCCTACCCGGCGCTTTCAATACCATCACATCAAAGCGCAGCAATCATCAAAACTTCAGGCTGGCACTATAGCGCATCTGGGGTTAGTTTACCAGCGTCAACCCCCGCCCCAGAACAGCGTAGGATGTGGGTGGGCAACCCGTAGGGATCGGTCACAAAACAAACAAACGGGGCGATACGCACAGCGCGCAGGCTGCACGAATGGCCCCCCGTGATGTAATGCAGTTGTACGGCGCGGCGCGGCGCGGCTGTCAGTCCGCCGGGAACGCGCGCGAACGCTCGGAGTCGGGTGCGGTCATGCCGGAGACTCCCTTCGTCGCGGCGTCCGGCTGGACCTGGTGTTCCTGTGCGCCGACGGCCTGCGCGACGTGGTTCGCACGTTCTGCGCGGACTTCGGCTTCGAGTTGGGCGATCTGTTCGGCTTCGCGGCGCAGACCCACGTAGCGCAGGTACATCCAGGCGATCATCACGCCCAGGATCAACGCCATCGCCGCGTAACCAAGCGCCATATATTCCGAATATTTTCCGAATGTGTCGTCCATTGGTGGTTTTGCTCCTCAAAAACAGCTTATAGCTTAGGCTACGCCAAGAAAATAATTACCCCATCCCCCACAACCCCTTCCCTCA
>CAZMNL010000400.1:0-3517 GCA_964567525.1 uncultured Anaerolineaceae bacterium | reverse complement strand
GCCGAGCGAACTGGTCGCGGAAAGAGCGCTTCCGGCTGCCGGTGTATGTCGGCAATGAGGCGAGTATCGCGGCGCTGGGCGAACAGTATTTCGGCGCGGGACAGACGGTCAGCGACTTCATTTACCTGGGGCTGACAACCACCGCGATTGGGGCCGGGCTGGTGATCAATGGCGCGCTGTACCAGGGCATTCGGGGGTACGCCGGGGAAGTGGGACACACCGTCATTGACCCGTCGGGGCCTCCGTGTCGCTGCGGTAAATACGGCTGTTGGGAAGCTATGCTGCGCCAGGCGATTAGCTGGCACGATACTCCGCAGGACCTCACCGTCCTGGGCCGCGATCCCCGCATCACCGCGATCCTCAGCACCGGGATCGCCAATCTGATCAATATTTTCAATCCGCAGTTGGTGGTGCTGGGGGGACCGGTGGGGCGTGCCCTGAGCGAGGGATTGGGGTCCATTCGTGCGCAGGTGTCCGGGCAGATCACCATTCTGCCGGACAGCGCCGCGCGCATTGAGCTATCGCAGATTACCACGAACGCCTGCGCGCTGGGCGCGGTCGCGCTGGTGCTGGATGCCATGTTGGACGATGCGCCCTATTCACCGGTATAACGCACAACAAACAGCGTCGTGTCGTCGAACGGCGGCGCGCTGCCCATGAAGTCCAGCGCCGACCGGTTGATCGCGTGCAGCAGTTCGGCGGCGGAACGCCCCACGTTCTGCGTCATGACCTCGACCAACCGCCCCTCACCATACGCCTCGCCGTAGATGTCCTCGGATTCGGTCAGTCCGTCGGTGTAGAACACGATAACGTCGCCCGGCGCAAGCTGGATATCGCGCGCTTCGACCGGCAACTCCTCGAACCAGCCCAGCGGACGCCCGCCGCGCGGCAGGAACTCGTGCGAGCCGTCCGCGCGCACCAACAGCGGTTGGTTGTGCCCGGCATTGACGCCGGTCACGAGTCCGCCCGGATGCAGCACCGCGAAATAGACGGTCACGAACATGCCGGACTCGGTATCCTTGAGGATGTTGAGATTGGTTTGTCGAAGCGCCTCTACGGGAGTTTCGCGCGTGGCGGCGCTGCGAATCAGGCTGCGCGACACGGCCATGAACAGCGCGGCGGGCGCGCCCTTGTCGGACACGTCCGCGATCACGATGCCCCAGTGCCCGGCGTCCAGCTCAAAACAGTCGTAGAAGTCGCCCGCCACCTCGCGCGCCGAGCGCCAGTCCGCCGCCAGTTCGTAGCCGGGAACGGTGGGCAAGGTCTGCGGCAGCCAGCCCTGCTGAATCTCCTTCGCCATCTGGAGTTCTTTTTCCATGCGGCCCTTTTCGACCGCGACCTGATACAGCCGCGCGTTTTCGATGGCGACCCCGGCCTGGCTGGCAAACGCGGCCATTAAGTCGCGGTGGCCCTCGTTGAACAGCCCGACGTGCAGCCGGTTATCGACATACACCAGCCCGATAAAACGCTCCTTGACCATGATCGGCACGCACAGGATCGAGCGCAGCCCCAGGATCATGATGCTCTCACCTTTGGTGAAGCGATCATCATACTGCGCGTTATCAGTCAGCAGCGGCTCGCGCGTCTGCTGCACCTTGCGCAGGATCGAGGTGCTGACCTGGAACTCCGGCGATTCGAGATCGCTGCGGTCCATGCCGCGCGCCACGCGGAATTCAAGCTCGCCGGTCACATCGCTGCGCAGCATCAGAAAGCCGCGTTCCGCGCCGTTCACCCCGATCACGCGGTCGATGATGTTTTCCAGCACGACATCAAGCTCCAGGCTGGAATTCAACTCGCGCGTGATCTCATACAGCGTGGCGAGATGCTCCGGATTTGATACGGGGGGTGTTGGTTGTGCGTTCGTCATAGCACGCTCAATTCTGCTCCGTGTAGGATGTTCGCATTATAGCATTACGCCCGCTGCTTGGCGAAACTGGGGCAACTCCGCTACTATTGGCGGCGGTGAAAAGCCGTATACGATATCACGCGCGAGCGTGGTCAGTTTCAGGTGAATACAGCATCAGGAGATCACGGTTATGAACCCGTATGAATTTGTGGACGCGCACTATGATACCTTTCTGGAAGACCTCAAAACGCTGCTGCGCATTCCCAGCGTGAGTACGCTCTCTGAACACAAGGACGACGTGCGCCGCGCGGCGGTGTGGATGGCGGGGCACTTCAACCAGATCGGCATGACGCGCGTTGACCTGGTGGACACGGACGGTAATCCGCTGGTTTACGCCGAGTGGCTGGGCGCGGGTGCGGACGCGCCCACCGTGCTGATCTACGGGCACTATGACGTGCAGCCCGCCGACGACGAGGAAAAGCTATGGAAATCGAACCCGTTCGAGCCAGAAATCCGCGATGGGAATCTTTACGCACGCGGCGCGACCGACGACAAGGGCCAGACCTTCGCGCAGATGAAAGCCGTGCATGCGCTGCTGCAAAGCGGTGACATGCCGGTAAATATCAAGTTCATCCTGGAAGGCTCCGAGGAATCCGGCTCGACGGAGATTCACGACTTTGTGCGCGCCAATACCGACCTGCTGGCGTGTGATGTGATCGTGGTGTCCGATACACACATCCTCGCGCTGGACCAGCCCTCGATGGTGACTGGTCTGCGCGGCATCACGTACCTGGAGATCGAGGTACGCGGCCCGGCGCATGACCTGCATTCCGGCATGTACGGCGGCATCGTGCATAACCCGGCGCAGGCCCTGGCCGAGATACTCGCCAAACTGCACCACCCCGACGGCAGCATCGCTGTGCCGGGCTTCTACGACACGGTGCGCACGCTCAGCGCGGAAGAACGCGCCGCGCTCGCGCAGGTTCCGTACACGGTCGAACAGTTGAAAGCCGAAACCGGCGTCAAAGCGGCCTGGGGTGAACCAGGCTATGACCTGCACGAACGGCTCGGCATCCGTCCCACGCTGGAGATCAACGGCATCTGGGGCGGCTGGACCGGTGAAGGGGCTAAAACCGTGCTGCCCGCCCGCGCCACCGCGAAGGTAAGCTGCCGCCTCGTGCCCGACCAGGACCCCAAGCACATCGAGCAGTTGGTACGCGCGTATGTCACGGCGATCACGCCCGACACGGTGACGAGCGAAGTACGCGGGCTGCACGATGGCAACTGGGCCGTGATCGACACGGATTCGCCGTTCATGCAGGCGGCGGCGCGCGCGTATGCGTTCGGCTTCGGCAAGGAACCGGTCTTCCAGCGCGAGGGGGGATCGATCCCGGTGGTGGGCACGTTCCAGAGCGAACTGGGCGCGCCCGTGCTGCTGATGGGCTTCGGGCTGCCGGATGACAACCTGCACGGCCCCAACGAAAAGTTCACGCTGGAATGCTTCGAAAAAGGCATCAAGACCGCGATCCGGTTCTACCAGGAACTCGGCGAACTGTAGCGCTCATATCTGCATCCCGCGCGCGAACATCCCGGCGCGGCGATCCGGCTTATGAAATTAAGGGCTGACTCTTTCTAACAAAAAATTTACCGCAGACGCGCTGCAAGCAGCGA